>CAZAAF010000318.1:0-5974 GCA_964482575.1 uncultured Verrucomicrobiota bacterium
TGGTCAGGACATATGGATCGGTGCGGACACGTTGCGCAGAGATCCCCTTTGTCAACCAGCCAGAGTTGTACACATGCAAGGTGCGGGCCTCCCACCGCTCGTTCAACGAGTTTCTGGAACAATAGCTCCAGCGACTGAGCTTGGGCGATCTCAACCAGTATTTGTGCCGCGATGTTGGGATCGAAGCGGCGATCACTGACTGATTCCATACGGGTAATGGTCGCACGCGTGGGAAGAAACGTCCACTTCAATGCGGACGATTTTTCAGACGTTCAAATTATCGAATCACTGGATGAGCAATTGTATATTTCGTAACTTACTGCATAAAAGTTACTTAGGTCTTTTGCAACGCCATGGCACAGCCGATGCCTATATGAACAGTGCAGGCAAAAAACAGAAGACGATTATGAATAGAACTGACAACAACTCCAAGCTCGTTCAAGTTGACGACGCAAATTTCGATACGGAAGTGCTCCAGTCCAAGCAACCGGTCCTGGTCGCGTTTCTGGCTTCGTGGAGTCACCCGTGTGAAGTTCTCGCGCCAGTCCTGGACGAAATCGCACCCGAGTCTTCCGGCAAGCTGAAGGTCGTGAAGGTCAATGCTGACGCAAGTGTTGACCTCAGTTTGTGGTACGGCATTCAATCGATTCCAACGCTCCTCTATTTCGTGGCCGGCAGTGTCCGGGCGAGAGTCGTCGGGACTGCCACGAAAGAGGCGATTCTCTCCAAGTTGCAGACGGTGAGCCAAAGTCTTAGTTTCACGCCTGACTCAACAAACGCAAAGAGGGGAAATGAACACTAAAACCTTTAACGCTGCCGACGTAGCTATGAATAGACCGCGCGCATTCCATGCCGCAGCGGTGCCTACGCCAGACATCCATTTGCCGCACACTCTTGGAGCATTTCAAAAGTTCCCCGGAAACAAACACCAAATACTCGCTGCGGTCACGGCGCTGGTTTGCCTGACGCTGGGGCTGGCCGGCTGTGGGAAACAGCCGGCCAAACCGATCGAGAAGACTTTGGTGCGCACTACGGTCGTCGAGTCGCTGCACAGTATTCGGTCCGACGGAGAGGCTTCTTACCTGGCTCTCGTAAAATTCGATAACGAAACGGACTTGAACTTCAAAGTGGGAGGAATCGTTGTCAGCATCGGACCGGAGTCTGGCGCGGATTGGGACGAGGGAACGCCGGTGAAGGCCGGGACGGTGCTGGCCGAGTTGAAGCAGTCAGACTTCAAGAACGCGTTGGACTCGGCGCGTGCGAAGGCGGAACTGGCCGGCAAGACTCTGGAGCGTTTTCGGAAGCTGCGCGCGACGGATGCGATTTCTCAGCAGGAACTCGACGTGACCGAAGCAGACTGGCGCACGGCCCAAGCCGCATTGGACCAAGCGGAGCAGAATCTTCGCGACTCGCGATTGGTGGCGGCCAAGAATGGAGTCATTCTGGCGCGCTATATCAACAGGGGTGTCACGGTCCAACCCGGCCAGCGCGTGCTGCGATTTGCGGACCCGAGTTTGATGTCTGTCGAATTGGGATTGCCGGATCGGTTGATTGGAAAGCTGACGCCCGGCCAGGAAATTGATGTCGAAATTTCGGCGCTGGAAGGAATGCCGTCGTTCAAAGGCCGGGTGTCGGAAGTCGGCGTGGCGGCGAGCGGCGAGGGCCGGTTATTTCGCGTCGTGATCAAAGTGCCGAACCCGGACGGATTACTCCGCTCCGGCATGACCGCGCGCATTCACGTGAACGATGCCACCGGTGTGAAGCCGGACACAGTGGTCGTTCCGCTCTCGGCTCTCGTGACTGTTGCTCCGGGCACACAGTTGGGCGTGTTCGTCGTGCAAGACGCCAAAGCCGTGAAGCGCCTTGTGAAGACCGGCGACATTCTGAACAGTTCGATTCTCATCATCGAAGGATTGCGTCGCGGCGAACAAGTTGTGACCGCGGGCGCGGCTTTTCTGTACGACGGCGCGCCGATCACCGTCGCTGGCAATTAAGGAGACGGTTCGATGTCACATCCAGTTGAAAACGAAAAGCAGTCCGGCGGCTTGGCGCAATTTTGTGTCGAGCACCGGGAAGTGAGCTGGCTGGCGCTGATTGCCGTGCTCGTGTGGGGCGGCATTGCCTACACCCGGCTCGGCCAGCAGGAGGATCCGACAATTCCGCAACGCACGGCGATGCTGGTCACAGTGTTTCCAGGCGCGACGGCATCGAAAGTGGAAGAACTTGTTTCCAAGCCGCTCGAACGAAAAATCAGCGAGCTGAAATCCATCGAGGAAATCAAGACCGAATCCCGTCCTGGGATTTCGACGCTGAAGATCAAACAGCTTCCCGCATCGACCGCGACGATTGACCAGGAATGGGACAAGGTGCGCGCCAAGCTTTTCGAGGTGCAGTTGCCGGAGGGAACGCGCCAGCCGTGGCTGAACACAGATTTTGGCAACACAATCACGATGTTGTTCGCCATCACGAGTCCGCGGGTCAGCGATGCGGAGTGTGTGGCACGCGCGAAACTCTTGCGAGAACAACTCGCGGAATTGCGCGCAGGGGCGCCAGTGACGAACCGCGCTGCCGTGGCGGTTTTCTTTCCGCCATCCATCAGTCAGGACTACCGGGAAGTGCTCCTCGGCCGGTTCAACACGGCGATTCGCGCGGCTGGCGTGGCCGAACAGGTGCGGACGGTGCAGGGGCACTCGTTCATTCTGGCTGATTTGGAAACGCCGGCGATACTGGCCGACCTGGAGAAGTTCATCGCCGATTTCACACGATTTGTCACCGGCACCGACCGCGAATTGTTCCACCCGGATTTCACGCCACCGATTTTGCTGATGGGCGACGAAGACCCGTTGCGGCAAATCCGCTCGTCTGCGCCGCCGCGCTACAGTTACAAGACCCTCGAATTGCTGGCGCGCGATTTTGAGGATGAGTTGAAGCAAGTGGACAGCGTCGGCAAAGTCACCAAGATTGCCATCGTGCAGGAAGCGGTCTATCTCTTGTACTCGGATGCGAATCTGGCCGGCTATGGACTGACACCCGAGATGACAATGAACTCGATCACTGCGCGCAACGCGGTGATTCCCGGCGGCACGCTGCGCACCGAAGGCCGCAACTTCCCGGTGCAACTCTCTGGTGAATACAAGACCGAGAACGACATGCTCGGCACCATCGTCGGCATGAGCCGGCAAGGCGCGCCGGTGTATTTGCGCGACGTTTTCGAAGTCCGCCGCATGTACGAATCGCCGATTCCGTACAAGGTGGACGTGCTTGCGCGCAACGGCGAGAACGGCTCGCTCGACACGCGCCGCGCCGTGATGGTGGCCGTCGAGATGCGCGATGGTGAAATCATCCGCTATTTTAACCGCGATGTCTGGAAGGTGGCGGACGCCATGAAAGCCCGAAGCCCGGAAGGCATCGACTTCAAGTTACTCTCCGACCAGCCGACCGCCGTCGCGTATCGCATCCATCACTTCGTGCGCTGCTTCATCGAGGCGGTAGTGATCGTAATCATCGTGGGGTTGTTCCTAATGGATTGGCGTTCGGCGTTGGTGCTGGCCACGGCGATTCCACTCACCGTCGCCATGACGCTGGTCGGCATGCAAATGCTTCATATTCCGTTGCAACAAATCTCCATCGCCGCGCTTATCATCGCCCTGGGAATGCTTGTGGACGTGCCGGTCGTAGCCGCTGACGGCATCAACCGCGAACTGCATCTGGGCGAACCGCGGCTCCGGGCGTCGTGGCTCGGACCGCTGCACCTCCGGCATCCGATGGTGTTCGGCACGTTGATCAACATCTTCGCGTTTCTGCCGCTGCTGATGCTCAGCGGTGACAAGGGCGAATTCATGAAAAGCCTGCCGGCCGTGGTCAGCATTTCGCTGATGGCAGCGTTCCTGGTGTCCATCACCTTCACGCCCCTGATCAGCTATTACGTTCTGCGCGGACAAAAAGGTTTCGATGAAGGCGGCGATGTCCGGTCCTTCTTCCTGTTCCGGTATGTGGATAAAACCCTGATGGCTGTGTTGCCACGCTACCGCGCCGGGCTGGAAAACTCCCTCAAGCACCCCTGGCTGGCGCTGGGCGCGGGCTATTCACTGCTGGCTCTGAGTTGCCTGCTGGTTCCGCTGCTGGGCAGCCAGTTCTTTCCGCCAGCAGAACGCAATCAGTTGTTGGTGGACATGGATTTGCCGTCCACCGATTCGCTGACCAGCATGCGGGCCACAGTGGACAAAGCCGTGCAGGTCATCAAAACCCACGAGGAAGTCAGCAGCACCGCGATTTTTACCGGCGGCACTGCGCCGCGCTTTTACTACAACGTCGAACCGAAAGAGCCGGCCAACTATCTCGCGCAAATTCTCATCAACACACGCGACGAGCACGATGTGAAACCGTTGCTCGTGAAGTTGCGCCGCGAATTGGACGAATCCATTCCCGGCGCGCGTTGCGTGGTCAAGGAACTCGAACAAGGCCCGCCTGTCAAAGAGCCGATCCAAATCCGCATCAGCGGCGAGAACCTCGACAAACTGCGGCTGCTCGCCGACCAAACCGCAGACGCGCTTCGCGCCGCCGGCGGCTATCACGTGTTCGACGATCTCGGCCTGCGCATGCCGAACATCCAAATCGAAATTGATCAGGACCGCGCGAATTCGTTAGGCGTGAACAACGATCAGATCGGCAAAGCGACGCTCGCCTCCTTCAGCGGCTTGAAGGTCACGGAGTTGCGCGAGGGCGACCGGCTGATTCCGGTGTTGATTCGCGGTCGCATCGAAGACCGCAGCGAGGCGGAGAAGATTCGCGGCCTGTATGTGCCGATCGCCAACGGCAAGAGCGTTCCTTTCGAGAGTTTCTCGAAGGTCACCATCAAGCCAGAATTCGTCACAATTCCGCACTACAACCAACTTCGCACGGTCACGGTTAAATCGTACGCGCCGTTTGGCGTGTTGTCGTCAGAAATTTTGGATCGCGCCCGGCCCGCGTTGGCCAAGATCAGAATGGACCCCGGCTACGAGATGAAGTTTGCCGGTGAAGACGAGGAGTTGCGCAAGAACAAAGCGGAAATGAGCCTGGTAATGCAGGTGTCGCTGGCGCTGATCGCGTTCACAATGGTTCTCCAATTCAGGTCCGTCATCAAATCTGTGGTGGTCATGCTGACCGTGCCGCTCGGACTCATCGGTGCGTTGCTCGGACTGACAATTACCGGCTCGCCGATGGGATTCATGGCGCTGCTCGCAATGGTCAGCCTGGCCGGCGTCATCGTGAGTCACATCATCGTGCTCAGCGACTTCATTGAGCACGCGCGAGCCAAGGGGCTGCCGTTGGAAGAGGCGCTGGTCCAAGCCGGCTTGGCGAGGCTGCGCCCAGTGCTGGTGACGGTCTTCGCCACTGTCGGCGGACTGATCCCGCTGTTTCTCACTGGCGGTGCGCTCTGGCATCCACTGACGGCGGTTCACATCGTGGGCCTGCTTCTGGCCACCGTATTGACGCTGGTGATGTTGCCGACGCTTTACTACGTGTTTTGCGCCAAACTGAAATTCATCAAATGAGGGGTCACACCATGAATTCGTTTCTTTTGAAACTGCCGTTCTGGTGCGTTGCTGCGTTGACGCTGGCCGGCTGCGCCGTTGGCCCGAACTACCAGCGTCCCGCAGTGAATGCGCCATCAGCTTTCCGCGACGTGACCGACCTTGTTTCCACCAACTCGTTCGCCGATCTTCCCTGGTGGGGTGTATTCAAGGATTCGGCGCTCCAAGACCTGATTCGCATTGCCCTCACCAACAACTTCGACCTACGGATTACCCTTACCCGGGTGGACCAAGCCCGCGCACTTCAGGATCAAGCGCGTTCCCAGTTCCTGCCCCAAGCCGGTTACGTGGGGGCAGCCAGCCGTGGTCGGAACTCGTACCTTGACATGCCTTTTCCTAACGGTGGTCAGACCATGAACAGTTTCATGGCCGGTTTTGAAACACTCTGGGAAATTGAC
>CAZAAF010000319.1:0-2593 GCA_964482575.1 uncultured Verrucomicrobiota bacterium
CTTCCGCCAGTTCGTGCAGCCGTACGAGAAGCGCGTCATTGACGCCATCCATGCAGGCGGGAAGTTCAGCGTCTATCACAACTGCGGGTGCGCCAAAATCCTCTACGGCAACTACCGGGAACTGGGCATGACCGTTTGGGAAACCGTCAGCGAAGCCCCGCGCGGTGACAACAAGCTCGCCGACGCGAAAGCAGTGCTCGGCGACCACATCTGCCTGCTCGGCAATCTTGACCAGGTGGATTTCCTGAAGCGCGCCACACCCGCCGAGGTGGATGCCGCCACGCGGGCAACGATGCGCATCGGCAAACCCGGTGGCCGTTACATCTTTGCCGCGTCCGATTTTCTCGAGAAAGGCACGCCGCGCGAAAACGTGGTGGCGATGATTGAGGCCGCGAAGGACGAGGGACGCTACGCGTGAGGCAACGTCCGCGCCTCCGGAAAAACGTAAGGGCGTGTCAGGGCGAGAGCTTCTTCCTGACCGTCAGCCCCTTGGGTTGATCGACGGACGTCACGAAGAAGTAAAAATCAAACTGCCAGACCGCCTGCCGGGGTTTGGCCTCGGTAGCACGCAAGACCTCGCTCGGGACGCCCGTCCACTTCCCGGTCTCGTACCCCTTGAGGACGCAACGACCGCTCACCGGCAACTCCACGTTCTCGACTTGAATCGAAACGGACTTGTCCAGCTTGTAGCCGTTGATGGTGTCCACCAACAGCACGCGGCCATGCGCCTTGTCGCCCTCCGGACGGGCGCCTTCGATGGTCAGGTCTCCCGATCTTGTATCCGAGGCGGCCCACGGGGGTTTCCACTTTGCCGAGGCCGGGTTTGAAGGGAGGCGCATCGGCCAGACAGGTCCCGATGACGGCCAGCATGAGGAACAGCGCGAGTGTTTTCATAGACACAAAGATTAGACGTCTGACTTCGGATTCAAATCGTGCAATGAGCTTAACGGAAAGACGACGGGCGGAAAAGGCTGAAAGTTGGTTTGCCTGGCAACCGGCTGAGATGCGCTTTGTTTTCGGAACAGTAACAGCGTATTTTTCTACACGATGAAGCTTCATCCTGACAGTTCCTGTGCGCTGGTGATCGTGGACGTGCAGAACGATTTCTGCCCCGGCGGCGCGCTGGCGGTGCGCGACGGCCACGCGGTCATCAAGCCGCTCAATCGTTGCGCGGCACTGTTCGCCCACGCGGGCGCGCTTGTCATTGCCACGCGCGACTGGCATCCAGCGGATCACTGTTCGTTCCGTGAACAGGGCGGGCCGTGGCCGGTCCACTGCGTGCGCGACACGCCCGGCGCGGCGTTTCATCCGGCGCTGCGGTTGCCGGCGGGGACGCTCATCCTCTCCAAGGCCGAAAGCCCGAAAGTAGAATCGTATTCCTTCTTCGGCGAACCGCATCTGGAGCGGCCGCTGGCGGAGCACGACATCCGCCGCCTCTTCATTGGCGGTCTGGCCACCGACTACTGTGTGAAATGGACCGCGCTGGACGCGGTCAAGCGCGGTCTGGAAACGTTTGTGTTCATCGACGCCATCCACGGCGTGGATGCCCAGCGCGGTGACAGCGAGCGGGCCCTCGAGGAAATGAAGGCGGCTGGGGTGAAGATGATTACGATGGAGGAGTTCACGGTAGACGGCTCTTGTTGATACGACGACCGAAGTGATCGGTTTTATCCTTTCCTTCAAGACTACAGTTGAATCCGCCCTTTCAGCCACCATTCGAGGTAGAGTCGGAGGGAAGGTGCCACCCATGTTCGACTGTCGTCCTCGTGATTCCAAGCGAAGACATCAGGACGACGTATTACGCCCGCACAAATACTGAAGGCAAACTGGTCACCATTCCCAGCGTCCGCAAAGAAAAAAAGATTATCAAAAGGCATGTAAAGCTCCCGAAAGTCCACATTATTTCGGAAAGCCATGTTGTCAGTTCGTATGCGTTCGATGGGCCAAACAAGGCCAAGGCCATATTCGCCAGTCACCCCGTCAGATTCTGAAAGCATCTCAGCCAACTCCGGAGGCAGCTGAATCTGCAATTCGTGCTCGGCGGCAGCGAACACGCCTGCTTTAACTCCCGGTTGAAACCTGCAGTCTTTGCAGAGAGATAGTAAGAAGTCGCGCCACATAGCCAAGGGTCTCGTCTCCACAAACACTTGTGTTCTCTAAAAGTCGGCAAGTTTACCCACGACGAGCAAGCTCCATTCACCGAGAATGTCACCGGTCTGGCGAACCGTCAAGCGAGACAACCCGTTGGTTTACTTCCCCCTCGCCTGCCGGGCAGCGAGGAGATAATCGAGGCTGTGGGGGATGACAACGTCGAGCGAGGGGTCGATGGCTCGCTTGTCGTGGTCGAAGGTATGAATGATGACGCGTTCCGGCTCGACGTCCACGACGCGGCTGTGGCGCTTGATCTCGCGCGCCCAGTCGGCGCTGGTGGTGCCAGTGTGAACGAAGTGGATGCCGATGGTGTTGACGACGGCATCGGGCCGGGCCTGGCTGAGATGGCTGTGGCCGCTGAACCAGAAGAGGATGTTCCGGTGCCGGCAACAGAGGTCCATGATCTGGCCGGGGAGGTGGTTCTGGTTGATGTAGGCGTTGC
>CAZAAF010000319.1:2603-5968 GCA_964482575.1 uncultured Verrucomicrobiota bacterium
GCCGTCACGGACATGCATTTCGGGATACACGACGAGGTTGGAGCCGAGCACGGGGGCGTGGCAGGCGACGACGACGGGGCGGCCGGCACAACGCTGCAGTTCCTCATGAGCCCAACCGAGCTGCCGCGACGTAAGATAAATTTCGTGTGGCTGGACTTCGTTGTCGCGGAACCGCTCGGTGCTGAGGAACAGGAACGTCAATGGGCCACGGTCCTCGCGATGCCACGGCAGGCGGTACTCGTGGGCGCGCAGCCAGAGGACGACATTCTCGCGGTCGGTCTCGATCGGCTCGTACTCGAGGTCGTGGTTACCGATGATATTGTGCCACGGCATGCGCAGCTTGCGGAGCAGCTCCACGCCGCGCTGCGTCATCTCCGGCCCTCCGGCGCCCGGCTGGCCGCTGATGTCGCCGAGCACGACGGTGAAATCGGCCTCAAGCTTGTTGAGATCGTCCATGACCACCTGATCGGCCAGCGCCGTCTTGCGGCTGAAATGGCAGTCGGCGATCGCGCAAAATCGAAATCGAGATTCCATGCTCACGGTACCGGTAATAGTGTCAGGGGATATTAGCCGCACCACCGCCAAACGCCAGCACTCTCCGCGAAGGGAATTGACCATGTCTCCAGGCATGTCCCGGCAGCCCGGGGCAAGGAAACGTCCTGGGGCGGGCCGGAATATCCGCGGGATGATCCTCGGCAGATGTCAAGTCAGGCAGGCCTCTTTTTTGCATCCCGCCCCTGCAAAACAGGGTTGAACTTTCGCCGCAGAACCCTAGACTGCGCGGCATGATGAAAGTTCTTGTATGCGATCCTATTGCCAAGCGTGGCGTCGAAGTGCTTCGGCAGACGCCCGGATTGACCGTTGAAGAGCGTCACGGTCTGAAGGGCGCCGACCTGCTGGCCGCCGTCGCCGATGTGGACGCGATTGCCGTCCGCAGCGAGACGAAGATCACCCGCGAGGTGATCGCCGCGGCCAAGAAGCTGCGTGTCGTCGGCCGCGCGGGCGTCGGCGTGGACAACGTCGATGTGGAAGCGGCCACCGAGCGCGGCGTGATCGTCATGAACACGCCCGGCGGGAACACCATTTCCACCGCCGAGCACACGATTTCAATGATGATGGCGCTGGCCCGCAACGTCGCACAGGCGTGCGGCACGCTCAAGGGCGGCAAGTGGGACCGCAAGTCCTACCAGGGCGTCGAGGTCTATAACAAGACCCTCGGCATCATCGGCACCGGCCGCATTGGCGGCGAGGTGGCCAAGCGCGCGGTGGCGTTCGGAATGCGCGTACTGGCGTACGATCCCTACCTGACCATCAGCCGCGCCAAGGCGCTGCAGGTGGAGATGGTGGAGTTGGACGAGATCTTCAAGCAGTCGGACTTCATCACCGTCCACACGCCGATGACCGACCAGACGCGCGGCATCGTGAACAAGGCGGCCTTCGAGAAGATGAAGAAGGGCGTGCGCATCATCAACTGCGCCCGTGGCGGCCTGGTAAACGAGGCCGACCTCGTCGAAGCCATCCAGGCCGGCAAAGTGGCCGGGGCGGCGCTCGACGTGTTTGAAACCGAGCCGCTCCCGGCGGACTCGCCGCTGCTGAAGCAGCCGGCCATCATCGTGACACCGCACCTCGGCGCCAGCACGAGCGAGGCTCAGGAGAGCGTCGGCATCGAGATCGGCCAGGCCATTGCCGAGGTCCTCGGCGGCGGCGGCATCCGCAATGCGGTGAACATGCCCAGCCTCGACGCCAAGACGCTGGCGGTCCTGAAGCCCTACATCGATTTTGCAGAAAAGCTTGGCCGCCTGCTCGCGCAGACCGGTCCGCGCCGCTGCGAGAAACTCGTGGTGCACTACTCCGGCCGCGTGTCGGAGCTGGACACCAACCCGATCTCGCGTTCTGCGCTGGTCGGCTTCCTGCGCAGCGCCGAGGGACGCGAGGTAAACTTCGTCAACGCGCCAATCATCGCCTCCACCATCGGCCTGAAGGTCGAGGAGACGCGCTCCAGCGCGCAGAGCGATTACGCGGAGTTGATCACCGTCGAATCGCACTCCAATGGCCAGCGCTCCAGCGTCAGCGGCACGTTCTACGGCTCGCTGAACAACCCGCGCATCGTCCGTCTCAACGACGTGCCGGTGGAAAGCGTGCCGGCGGGCGTGCTGTTCATCATGGAGAACAAGGACCGTCCCGGCGTCGTCGGCTGGATCGGCACCGTCATGGGCAAACACCATGTGAACATCGCGCAGATGACCCTCGGCCGCGACAAGCGTGGCGGCACGGCGCTGACCTTGCTGAATCTCGACAGCGCACCCAGCGAGGCCGCACTGGCGGAGATCAAGGCCGACAAGGACATCCACAAGGTGACCGTGGCGAAGCTGTAAGCTGGATCTGACAGTTCAACAACGTTGAAAGTGGAACAGGCATCCTGCCTGTTCCACTTTTGCGTTTTTGTGGCCTAGGCTCCCGCGCTGCCGTTGCCCTCAGGCACCACCCGCGACGCTAATCCTCGTCCCAGTAGTTGAACGGCGTCGCTGGTTTCAGCACGGGCGCGTAATCGTCCGGCGCGGGCACGTAGAAGGTCAAAAACTCATAGACGCCAACCACGGTGCGGACCGGCACCATGCCGAGGCCCTTGAGGAAGCCCACCGAGTACCCCATCCACGGCCCCTCCTTGCGAGTGGTGTCGGCAACACAACCCGGAATCTCCACCACACCGCCCACCATGTTCGCAAAACCGCGTTGAACTTTGGCAAGTTTGTCCTGGCCATAACCGGCAGTTGACGTCGCGAGCACGCCCGCAACCACCGCCGTCCACAACAGTCCCTTGATGTTCATCATGAATGTATTCCTTGTATGTGAAAATCGTGCCGGCGTCGCCTGCCGGCTGGTTGGAAAAAGCCTACTCCTCCACATCCCCTGCTGCAAAACCTTTGTACCGGCGGCCTACTTCGCCACCCGAAACCCGTAATTCAGCAGCGCCTCCGCATCCTGCCAGATACGCTCGCCGTGGCCGTTGAGCAGCACCGCGATCAACTCCACCCCCTCGCGCCGCGCCACCACCACCAGCGTCTTGCCCGCCGCCGCTGTGTAACCGGTCTTGCCGCCGGTACACCCGGTGTAGGTCCTCAACATCCGGTTGTGATTCTCCAACACCTGGGGTTTCTCGCTGTAATTCCACGTGTACGCTTTTGTGCCGGTGATCTGCCGGAACAGCGGGTTCGTCATCGCCGCGCGCATGATCAACGCCAGGTCGCGCGCTGTCGTCAGGTGATGCGCATCGGTCAGGCCGTGCGGGTTGGCAAAATGAGTCCGTTTCGCGCCCGCCGCCACCGCTCGCTCCGGCGCCACACCGAACGGCAGCAGGCCCACCA
>CAZAAF010000320.1:0-5962 GCA_964482575.1 uncultured Verrucomicrobiota bacterium
GATGGCTGCGGCCGCGGACGGCGCCGAGATCGTCCGGCTGGCCAAGGAGCACGCCGAGCTGAAGCCGGTGGCCGAAGCCGCCGCCGAGCTGGCCAAGGCTCGCGCGGACCGCGCGGAGGCCGAGGAGGTCGCCCGCTCGGCCCGCCGCGAGGCGGCGGCGGGACCGCTGACATTGCTCGGCGACCTGGTCCACAACGAAACCGTTCTCGAGGACCTGCGCCGGCGCGGCGTGGTGATGGAACAGAACCCGGCGGCGGTGGCCACCGCGACCGTGATGATCACCGCACACGGCACGTCGCAGCGGACACTCGACCGGTTGCGCGAACGCGGCCTGCGCGTGCTGGAGGCGACCTGCCCGCTGGTGCATCACGCCCACGACCGCGCGCGGCAGTTGGCGGCGGCGGGGTTTGACCCGGTCATCGTCGGCCAGCGGGATCATGTGGAGGTGCGCGGCATGACGGGCGACCTGGATGCGTTCGATGTCGTGCTGACGCCGGACGACGTCGCCGGGCTGGCGGAGCACGCGCGGTTCGGCGTGCTGGCGCAGACGACGCAGCCGGTGGACAAGGCGCTCATGCTGGCGGCCTTGATCCAGCGGCGGTTCACGCAGTCGGAAGTCTGTTTCGTGGACACGGTCTGCCGCCCGACCAAGCAGCGGCAGGCCGCCGCCATGGACCTGGCGCGGCAAGTGGACATGGTCCTCGTCATCGGCGGCGCGCAAAGCAACAACACGCGCGAGCTGGCCGCGACCTGCCGCCGGTTTTGCGCGCGGGTGCATCACGTGCAAACGCCGGACGACCTGCAGCCGGAGTGGTTTGCCGGCGCAGCGACGGTCGGCATCACCGCCGGCACCTCCACGCCGGAATCCCTGATCGACGCGGTGGAACGCCGCGCGCGCGCACGGGCCGGCGAGCTTCTGTCACACACCCTTTAAGGAGGCACATCATGCAACCCTGTTCTACCACCATTGAAATCAACGAAACTCCCGCGAAGGATCTGCGGACACACCGGGCGCTGGTCGTGCTGGCCACGGCACTCGTGCTGGGCGCCGTGAGCGACGGGATGTTGCGGGCCACGCCCTGGGGATTAAACCTCGTGTTCTGTGCCACGACGCTGTCCTTCGCAGCCACGGCGTTGGCGGGCCTGTGGGGTCCGGAATGCGGGAGAATCCGCGCGGGAATCTTCGCGCCGGCGCTGCTGCTGGCGGCTGGTTGCGCGTGGCGCGACTCCGTCGTGTTGAAGGCACTGGATTGCATGGGAATGTCCGTCGCGCTGGCGATGGCCATGTGGCATGCGGAAGGCGGCCGCTGGATCACGGCCACCGTCTCGGACCTCATCCGGGCGGTGTGGAACGCCGCCGTCCGGACGCTGTTCAGCGCCCCCTGGCTGGTGTTTGCCGACGTGACGTGGACCCGGTTGCCGGGCCGCCTGTGGCAACAAACCGCCCGGTGCGCGATCGGCGGCCTGATTGCGCTGCCGTTGCTGTGCGTCTTCGGCGCGCTGTTCGTGTCGGCGGACGCGATGTTCGAACGGCTGGTCCTGTCCGTCTTCGACATCGATTTGTACACCGTGGCCTCGCATGTGTTCCTGATCGCGCTGCTGGCGGCACTCGCGGGCGGCTATCTGCGGGGACTGCTGCTCCGGCCTGTTCCACAGACACCGCCACGCATCACGGAATCCAGCCTCCGGCTGGGGGCGATCGAGATCGGGGTCGTGCTCGGATGCCTGAATGCGTTGTTCCTCACCTTCATCGTCGTGCAGTTCCGCTATTTCTTCGGCGGAACGGAACACGTGAATGTGGTGCCGGGCCTGACCTATGCGGCGTATGCGCGGCAGGGGTTCTTCGAGCTGGTCGCGGTGGTGGCGCTGGTGCTGCCGGTGTTGCTGGTGGCCGACTGGCTGACGCGGAACGAGACGCACAAAACGGTGGTGCGATGGTTCTCGGGCGCGCTGGTGGCCATGCTGTTTTTCATCATGGCCTCGGCGTTCCATCGGATGCAGCTCTACGTGTGCGAGTACGGACTGACCGAGACACGGCTCTACACGACGGCCTTCATGGGCTGGCTCGCTGTGATTGGCGTGTGGTTCGGTATCACGGTGCTGCGCGGCCGGCGCGAACGGTTCATGGCCGGTCCGATAGTCGCAGCATGCGTGGCCCTCTTCGCGCTGCACGCCGTCAATCCCGATGCGTTGATCATCCGCGTCAATGCCGCCCGCGCGGCCGGGGGACGGACGTTCGATGCGAACTACGCCCTGTCGCTGAGCGCCGACGCGGCTCCGGCATTGCTCGAAGTGTTGCCAAAACTGCAGCCATTGAAACAGAACCAAGTGGAAACCGTGCTGCGCGGGCTGTGGCTGGACAAACCCGGGGACTGGAGGAACTGGAGCTGGGCCTGCGCCGCGGCACGCCGGCAAGTCCATGGGCACGTCGCGCCCCATTCGACGGGGGAACGCACCGTCACAGGAGAATCCCGATGAACCATGAACAACAACTGCTCCGGCGTATCCGCGCGCTGACGGTGTTCATCATCGCCGGGCTGGTCTTCAGCGGTGCGACGGCCATCCCGGTGGAATCCGAATTGAACCTGCTGGCCAGCCTGCTCGGTCTCCCGGGGTCTGGAGTCACGCAATCGACCAGCGCCCTGGCCGGATGGATCCAGCAGGCGCAAGCCGGCGTCCGTGAAATGAATACCCACTATCCATTCATCGCCTACGGCGGGGACTGGCTGGCGTTCGGGCATTTTGCCATCGCCATCGCCTTCATCGGCGCGTGGCGCGATCCGGTGCGCAACGCGTGGCTGTTCGACTTCGGCCTGATCGTGTCGGCGCTGGTGCTGCCGTACGCCATGGTCTTCGGCGGATGGCGCGGGATTCCGGTCTGGTGGAGACTGGTGGACGGCTGCTTTGGCATCGGCTGCGCCCTGCCGCTGTGGGCTTGCCGGCGATACACCGTGATTCTCGCGCGCCTGACGGGAACTGCCGAGGCACGGAAGGAAGGTGGGCAATGAACAAAAACAAGCATCTTGTTTCAGAGGTCTCCCGGTGGCTGGTGGTTGAACTCTTTGCCCTGGCCATGGCGTGGGTGGAAAGCAGCGTCGTGTTCTACCTGCGGACGATGATCGACCGTCTGGATCCCTATCAACCCAACCCGTTGCCGATTTCGCACGGGTTTGCGGTGGCGGAGCTGATTCGCGAAGCGGCGACCCTCGTCATGCTCGGCAGCGCAAGCTGGCTGGCCGGGGGCACGGTGCGCGCACGGCTCGGCTATTTTCTGGTCGCGTTTGGTGTCTGGGACATCGGCTATTACCTCTTCCTGATACCGCTTACGGGCTGGCCCCGGACGCTGCTGGATTGGGACCTGCTGTTCCTGATTCCGCTGCCGTGGTGGGGACCGGTGGCCGCGCCATGCCTGATCGCCGGGCTCATGGTGACGTTGGGGACCCTGGTGACACAAGGCGCTGCGTGGCCGCGCCGGGCCAGCCTCGTAACCGGTGGGATGGGCATGGTGCTCGCCTTCTACACATTTGTGGCCGACGCGCTGCGGGTGGTCGTCCAAGGCGAAGTCGCCCTGCGCGAAATGCTGCCCGTGTGCTTCCCCTGGCCGTTGTTTGGCGTGGCCCTGCTGATGATGGCCGTGCCGGTGGCGGATGGGGCGCGCCAGGCATGGGGTCGTTGCCACGTCGGAAGGTCGCAGATGTCAACCGGTCCCGTGCCGGATTCACCGTTTCAGCAAACCAGGAAGGACACCTGACATCCCGACAATTCCACGAGAGCCGGTCGTCCATCGTTTCCAGCACCCTATCCTTTCCGCTTTTGCATTGCCTTGGGCGGGGGCGCGGCCTACGGTGCGGGCCGAGGGAAAATGACGAAACCGAAGACGCAAACCAACCGACGTTGCTCCACCATCGCGGCTCCGGGGTGCTGCTGCATCCCACCTCCCTGCCCGGCCCGTGCGGCATCGGCGACCTCGGCCCGGTGGCCCGCCGATGGGTGGACGCGCTCGCGCAGGCGAAGCAGCAATGGTGGCAGACGCTGCCGCTGGCGCCGACGGGTTTCGCCGACTCGCCCTACCAGTGTCCCTCCACGTTCGCGGGCAACCCGAACCTCATCAGCCCGGAGGATCTCGTGGCGGACGGCCTGCTGCGCCGGCGCGAGGCGGCGGGACCGTCGTTCAGCGTGCGGCGCGTGGATTTCGGCGCGGTGGTGCCGTTCAAGTCCGCCCTGCTCACGCGGGCCTGGGAAAACTTCCGGCGCGGCGCGGCGCGACGGCTGAAGCCGGAGTTCGAGAAGTTCTGCAGCCGGGAAAAGCGCTGGCTGAAGGATTTCGCGCTCTTCATGGCGTTGAAGGAGGCGCACGGCGGCGCGAGCTGGTTCGAGTGGGAGCCGGACCTTGTCGCGCGCCAGCCGGCCGCGCTGGCGCGCGCCGGGAAGTCGCTCGCGGACGCCGTGGGCCAGCACGCCTTCCGCCAGTTCCTCTTCTTCCGGCAGTGGCGCACGCTGAAGGCGTATGCGAACGCGCGCGGTGTGAAACTGATCGGCGACATCCCGATTTTCGTGGCGGGCGACTCGGCGGATGTCTGGAGCCATCCGCAGGAGTTCCTGCTCAATGCGCAGCGGCGGCCGCGGGTGGTCGCGGGCGTGCCGCCGGATTACTTCAGCAAAACCGGCCAGCTCTGGGGCAATCCGCACTATGACTGGAAGGCGATGAAGCGGAACGGGTACGCGTGGTGGATCGCCCGGGTGCAGGCGGCGCTGGAGATGGTGGACGTGGTGCGCATCGACCACTTCCGCGGTTTCGAGGCGGCCTGGCAGGTGCCGGGCGGCGAAGCGACGGCGCAGCGCGGCCGGTGGGCGAAGGGACCGGGCGCGGATTTGTTCGACGCGCTGCTCAAGGCGCTTGGCCCGCTGCCGATCATCGCCGAGGACCTCGGGGTCATCACGCCGGAGGTGGACGCCCTGCGCACGCGGTTCCACTTCCCCGGCATGAGAATCCTGCAGTTTGCGTTCGGCGACGGGCCCGGCAACCGGTTCCTGCCGCATCACTATGAGCCGAACACCCTTGTCTATACCGGCACGCACGACAACGACACGACGCGCGGCTGGTACGCGACGGCCTCGAGGAAGGAGCGCACGCTGCTGCGGCGCTACCTGGGACGGCCGTGCGACGACCGGACCGTGAGCGGGGAGTTGACGCGGCTGGCGTGGGCGTCGGCGGCCAATCTCGCCCTCGCACCGTTGCAGGACCTGCTGAACCTCGGCACCGAGGCGCGGATGAATTTCCCCGGCCAGGCGTCGGGATGGTGGCGCTGGCGTTTCACCGCGAACCAGTTGACCGGGGCGGTGGTGGACCGTCTCGGCGAACTGACCGAGGTGTACAGCCGCACCGCGTAGCCGGCGAACCTGCCGCTCGCAAGCCGCACCCGGCGTCTCTGCTTCCAGCAGGGGGCGACTTCCGCCCCGGTGTCACAAAGACAACCCGTCACGTCGCCGTGACAACCCGCTTTACTTCAACCGTCACTCGGAGGATGAACATCACATCTCCAGGACCCGATGAATACCCGCAAAGTAGAACCCGATGCGGGACACGTGCCCGTGGAGGACGCAAAGCCCGATGCAACAGATGAAGGCAAGCAACCGTCCCCATTTATTTGCCATCATTTCCGGACTCATGATAATGGCATCGGCTCAAAGGTTCACTGACTTGAATGCAATGCGTTCATCCAGCGTGTAAAAATTTTTGAAACAAAACGCGTGCGGTTGCGAACGATTTCCCCGCGCCGACGAACGCGCCAACAAACACGCCCCAACCGCCTCGTGACCTCGGCGGCTACGAGAAAAGTCCACCTCCTCACCACGTTTGACACGTGTCGAGTCTTGGCGGCGACAACTCTCGCCACTGAAACCACCTGTAGCCCCCGACGTCAGGAGGGGGTGAACAGGAACGCGCCACCGGTTCGTAAAT
>CAZAAF010000321.1:0-5950 GCA_964482575.1 uncultured Verrucomicrobiota bacterium
TGGCCCTGCGCCTGAGCGCCCGGCCGGTGAGGAAGCCCTCCCCGTCGAAGCGGAGGAAAAGGAGTAAAGAGGCCGAAAGGATTGTAAGGAATTTTTATGCGCCACGGAAAACGCACCATTAAACTCGGCCGCAAGAGCGAGCATCGCAATTCGATGCTGGCCAATCTGGTCTCCAGTCTCGTCATGCACGGTCGCGTGCGGACCCCCTTGGAGAAGGCCAAGGCCGCACGGAGGCTCGCTGACCGCGTCATCACCTTTGGAAAGAAGGGCACGCTGCACCATCGCCGGCTGGCGTTGGCGGCACTGCGCCAGAAGACAGCCGTCACCAAGCTGTTCAAGGACTTGGCTCCCCTGTACCAGAGCCGCAATGGAGGTTATACCCGCATTGTCAAGTTGAACGAACGGGTGGGCGACTGCGCCCCTCAGGCGTTGCTCGAATGGGTGGAGACGGCGGTTGCCGCGGCTCCTGCCCCGGAGCCGGAAAAACCTGCCGCGACCAGCTAGTCCCGGCCGTTTCAATTAGTCGTTGGAAGGCGCGAGAGTTGTGAGACTCCCGCGCCTTCTGCTTTTATCAACCGTGGCCGATTCCGGATGAACGGCGGAAGCGTCTGGCCCCAGCCTTGGTCTTTGTTTGAGAGACGGTGTAACCTTTGGACGTACCGGGTGTATAAAGAGGGTAGACATGGAACAACCAGCGGACGGCAACTTGGTGAGGCCCGAAGCGGCGCACGCGGTGGAGGACCGCGCCGGTGTGGACCGTGTGTTGGCGGGCGATACGGAGGCCTTCGCGGGGTTGTTGCAGCGGCACCAGTCGGCGGTCTATACGCACGTGTTGCGGATGGTGCGTCGGCCGGAGGATGCGATGGATCTGACGCAGGAGAGCTTTGTGAAGGCGTTCAAATATCTGGCACACTACAACCCGCGATGGGCTTTCAAGACGTGGTTGATGACCATCGCCACGAACACAGCCATCAATTTCATCCAGAAACGCCGGTTGCAGACGGTGTCCCTGGAGGAAGTGGGTGAGCCGGCGGCAATGCCGAGGAGTCAGGCCCAGGAGATGGAGCCTGCGTTGCTGGCGGCCATGGCCCGGGTGCCGGAGAAGGCGCGGGCCATGTTCAACCTGCGTTATCAGGAAGGACTGCCCTTGGCCGAGATCGGAGCGATGCTCGGAGAAAGTCTGGCCAACGTCAAAGTGACGCTGCACCGGGCGCGGCGGTTTTTGAAGACCGAATTGGAGAGAGGGCTATGAAAGTGGAGACATTAAGGGAACTCCGGATTCCGCCTCCGGAACTGGCGGCGCGGGTGATGGCCGACGTGCGCGGATGGCGCCGGCCGCCGGCGGTGACTTGGTTGGTGGGAGTGCAGACGGTGGTACTGGTGGCGTTGTTGGCCGCTGGTTCGACGACGCTGCCGGAACAGGTGGCGACGACGACGGATAAAGTGCGCGACTGGTCTACTTCCGTGGCCACGGCGGTGATGGAAATGTCGGACCGATTTGGCGAGTTGGTGGGATGGAAGGAGAGCGAAGCAATTCTGTAAGGCTGTGAACCCGGCGGGTCTGGATGGGAATGCCGGCTGGGTCGGGAGCGTTCACTATGGAAAAATATTTTGGATTGGTGCTTCTGGGATGGTTGATCGGGACTTTGGGCGGCTTCCCGATGGACTTGGTGTTGCAAGCCCTGTTTCCGCGATTTTTGAGGCGTACTCAGGAGTGCCTCGAACGCGGTCCCTGGTCGTCGTTGCTGGTGGGCGTGTTGGGGGTGGTGATCACTTTGCTTGCGTGGCATGTGGCACAACGGTCCTATGGATTGGGCAAGACTTTGGGCGGCCTCGCGGAAATGGGATTGATCCTCGTGGCTGTCTTTGGCACGGCGGCCGTCTATCGGTTGCTTGGCTGCCGGATGTATTTCAGCATGAACAGTCCGCGCGCAGATCAGGCATTTCCATCGACCCTTCTGGGTGGTGTGGTGTTGAGTCTGGCGGTGTTGTTGCCCGTGCTGGGTCTGTGCGTTTACGGGATCGCACTGGCAATGGGGCTTGGCGCCGGGTTGATCGCCCTCCTGAGCAAGTCGCCCAAGCCACCAGTGGTTAATCCAGCGCCACCCAAACCGTCTTGAGGTAGGGCTTCTCGCCGGGAGCAACCCGGAAGTCGAACGGTTGCGTCGCAAACTCCATCTTGCGGGCGCGTGGCGCACCGCGTTT
Source organism: uncultured Verrucomicrobiota bacterium (assembly GCA_964482575.1). Lineage (GTDB taxonomy): Bacteria > Verrucomicrobiota > Verrucomicrobiia > CAIQCK01 > CAIQCK01 > CAIQCK01. Next base: position 2,206 of record CAZAAF010000321.1, read on the forward strand.
TACTGTCTCCATGAAACGTTGCGGGGTAAGCGAGCGGGCATTGGTTGAGCAGAACAGGGTTCCGCCCGGCGCCACCAACGGTTCGGCAAGGGCTACCAGCCTGGCATAATCCTTTTCGGCGCTGAAAGACCGGCCTTTTTTCACCTTTGAAAACGTCGGGGGATCAAGCAACACCATGTCGAAACGCCGGCCCTTCCGGGCCAGCCGTTCCAGCCAGTCGAAACAATCCCCGTAAATGAAATCGTGCTCTTCCGGATTGAGATTGTTCAGACGGAAATGATCGCGCCCCCAGTCGAGGTAGCGTTTGGAGAGGTCGAGACTGGCGACTGTCGCGCCCGCGCGCGCGGCGGCCACCGAAAACGCACAGGTGTAGGCAAAAGTGTTCAACACGGTTTTCCCACACAAATCATCGGTCATCAAACGGCGGCGGTTTTCGCGTTTGTCGAGAAACAGACCGGTCGAGTAACCAGCGTTGACACTGACTGAATACTTCAGACCGTTTTCGATAATCTCAAAACGGGATTCCGGCGCGGCCGACTCGCCGACGGGTTGCTTCTCCATGGAACGCTCCACGATGGACGCGCCGGGAGTCCTGGACCGTAACCCGAATATCAGGTGCGGGTCGGGCCGGCCATACCACTGGACCAGCAGATGGTCGCCGTAGCGGTCCACCATGGCATTCACATATCCATCGGCAGCGCCGCTGATGATACGACAGGCGTTGGTGTCGGCAGGATCAAAAAGCAGGGACCGGAATTCGCGCGCGGCCGTCAGTGAGTCGGGAGCGGCAAAGGTCGCGGGTATTGGGGCTTCCAGGCGCAACGTCTGGCCGGTTTGAGGGTGGCGCAGTTCGAGCGACGCCGCGTGCAACATCAGGCGGGGCAGGGGCGTTGTTGGTTTTTCGTAAAGTGAATCGCCTGCCACGGCAAAACCATGTTGCACGGCGTGCAGCCGGATTTGGTGGGTGCGGCCAGTTTCCGGCATGGCCCGCACCAAGGCAAACCGACCGCAGCCACCGGCAGATTCGAACAAGGTCGCGGCGGGTTTCTCTTGGATTGGCGAAGAGACCCGCAGCGGCTTCGCCGGTGGCGTCGCCGCGGTCAGGAACAGATAGGTTTTTCGCACCGCTTTTTGTTCAAACTGTTCCGTGAGACTGCGGTTGGCGACCGCGGATTTGCCGAAAACGAGCACGCCGCTGGTTTCCTTGTCGAGTCGGTGATGAATGGCCAGCGACCGGCTGCGTCGGCGTTGCAGCCATTCGTGCAACCCCTCGGGGGCAAACACATCAGGGGCGTGCGTGTTGATGCCGGCGGGTTTGTTGAGCGCCAGCAGGTGGTCGTCTTCAAACAGAATGAGTGGTTCCATGAACGTGAACGGCGACAGGTGATTTTGTAATTCGTGATAGGGGGTTGAGGCGAGCCCGGAATCACATGTTACGAATCACGGACCTGCGTCATAAGAACTGAATCGGGTGATTCTGCATCACCGTGCTGTTGAACTGTTCGACCAAGCAGGCCCCGTCTTTGCCGCCATCTCTTTGGCATGTTGTCCATGAGCGACCGTGCCACCGCGGAGTTTGGTCCGCTTCAAGAAATTCAACGGTTTCTTGGGTGTCCTGTGTTGATGCCGGTGACGCACGATCGTCAGGACGATTGGGCGGCCTTCTCGAAGGGCGCGACATTCATGGCCATGATGTTGTAGCCGGCATCCACGTACATGATTTCGCCGGTGATGCCCGAGGACATTTCCGAGGCGAGGAAGGTGGCGGTACCGCCCAGTTCGCGCAACTCGATGTTGCGTTTCAGCGGCGCGGCTTCGGGATAGATGCGCATCATCTTGGTGAACCCGCTGATGCCCCGCGCGGCCAGGGTGTTGACGGGGCCGGCGCTGATGGCGTTGACCCGGATGTTCTTCCGTCCCAGATCGAAGGCCAGATAACGCACGGACGCTTCGAGCGAAGCTTTGGCCACGCCCATGACGTTATAGTGGGGTACGACCTTTTCGCTGCCGTAGAAGCTGAGTGCCATGATGCTGCCGCCGTCGGTCATCAATGGCGCCGCGCCGCGGGCGAGCGCCACCAGCGAATAGGCACTGACGTCGTGGGCGATGTGGAAAGCCTCGCGGGAGGTGTTGATGAACTCTTTTTCCAGTGCGTCCTTGGGCGCAAAGGCCAATGAATGAAGCAGCAAGTCCAGTTTGCCGAAGTCGTGCTGGAGACCCGCAAAGACACCGGCGATGTCCTCGTCGCGGGTCACGTCGCACGGATACAAGGGGGTATCTTTGCCGAACGTGGCGACGAGATCTTCGACGTTTTCCTTGATTCGCTCACCCTGGTAGGTAAAGGCGAGCTTGGCGCCAGCCTCGTGCCATGCCTGGGCGATGGCCCACGCAATGGAGCGGTTGCTGGCGACGCCGAAGACGACGCCTCGTTTTCCTTCAAGCAATTTTGGTGTCATACGTTGTTTCGCTTCTGTTTATATAAGCGAGGATGCAAACCGACTGCAAGCTACTCAGTTTACACCAACAACAGCGAAGACGCAAAAAAGACAGAAAAACACCTGTCAGACCCTGGGAAGATGGTCTCCAAGAGGGGCAGATGTGCCTCTTATTGCCCTAAAAACGCCGTTTGGAGCGTCTTATTTTTGTTCTTGAAAGGGGTGAAGGGGCCTTTCTTCCTTGCGTTTCACGAGATGACGCGAGACCATTTATTTGCGCTGGAGCAGCGTTCTTTCACTCGTCTGGGCGTTCTTGGGCGTATGGGACCATTTGGGGCGGGTAAAGCAGGGATGCTGGAAGGGTTGTTTATCGCCTGTCGTTTGTGGGCGGTTTGTGTTAGCTGTCTCGATGAGGTGCGAAGCATGGATTCATCTGGCCTTAAACGTTATTACAGACTTCTCCTTTCAACCGTGGGGCCCTGGCTCTGGGGCGGCGGCAACTTCACGACACCGCCGTGTTCGTCCATTCTCCTTGCGGTAATCGTCCTTGCCGGGACTTTCCTGACAGGGTGTGAAAGAACGCAAACGCCTGCCGCCTCTTTTGCTGTTCCCGTGGTGGTGGCGGAAGTTCAGGGTCGTCCCACGACCAACTATGTGGAGTATATCGGGCAGACGCACGGAGTGCAGGATGTGGAAATCCGGGCAAGGGTGGCCGGTTTCCTTGAAGCCGTCAAATTCACCGAGGGCGGGTTGGTCAAAAGCAACGAGTTGCTTTATGTGATTGACGACCGGCCCTTCAAGGCGGCGCTGGCCCAGGCGGAAGGCGTTCTGGCCCAGGCCGACGCGTCCTGGGAGAAGACCAAGCGGGATGTTCGGCGTTACGGCCCGTTGTGGGAGAAAAATGCGATCTCCCGGCAGCAGTATGATGATGCCATTGTGGCCGAACTCGCGGCGGCGGCGACCGAGCGGGCCGCCTTGGCGGCCGTGGATGCCGCGAAAATCCAGCTCAGTTACACGAAAATCTACTCCCCGCTCGATGGAATCGCCGGCAAGAATGAGGTTAGTGTGGGGAATCTTGTGGGGCAGGGCCAGAACACGTTGCTCACCACGGTCTCGGACGTCAGTTTCATCAATGTGCGATACAGCATCAGCGAACAGGACTATCTCCTGTGGCAACGCACGCGCAATCAGGCCGATGACGGTAAGGGTGTGTTCGAGTTGATCCTCGCGGATGGTTCGCTGCATCCATGTCGCAACTCCGAGGCGTTTGTGGACCGGCAGGTGGACCCCAAGACGGGAACGTTGATGGT
>CAZAAF010000322.1:0-5937 GCA_964482575.1 uncultured Verrucomicrobiota bacterium
CAAACCGAGCGTCCTGATTGTGGACGATGAAAAGCACACGCGCGAGGGCCTGCGCCGCGCGCTGGAGACTGACTACGCCATCACCATTGCCGAGGATGGCGCCACCGCCATGCGGTTGCTGGAAAGCGAGAGCCACGACATCGTCCTGACCGACCTGCGCATGCCGGATTTCGACGGCCTGCAACTGGTGCAGCGCGCGCAATCCGTCGCCCGCCCCCCCGTCTGCATCGTCATGACCGCCTACGGCACGGTCGAGAACGCCGTGGAAGCCATGCGCCGCGGCGCGCACGATTACCTGACCAAGCCGATCGATCTCGACCGGCTGGAGCTGGTGCTGGCGCGGGCGTTGAAGAGCCGGCGGCTCTAGGTGGAGAACGTCACCCTCCGCCAGCAACTCGACAAACGCTACGGCCTGGAGAACATCATCGGCCAGTCCACCCCGATGGTCGAGGTGCTGGACACCATCCGGCAGGTCGCCCCCAGCCGCGCCACGGTCCTGATCCAGGGCGAGAGCGGCACCGGCAAGGAGGTGGTGGCCCGCGCGGTCCATCAACTCAGCCCGCGCCGCCACGGGCCGTTCCTGGCGGTGCATTGCGCGGCATTGTCGCAAAACCTCCTCGAAAGCGAGTTGTTCGGCCACGAGCGCGGCGCGTTTACCGGCGCGCTGGAGCGCCGCATCGGGCGCTTCGAGGAAGCCGACGGCGGCACTCTCTTCCTCGATGAAATCGGCGAGATCGAGCCCGCGGTGCAGGTGAAGATCCTCCGTGTGCTGGGCGAGCGGCAGTTCGAACGCGTCGGCGGCAACAAGACGCTGACGGTGGATGTGCGGCTGGTGGCCGCCACCAACCGCAACCTCCAGGAACTGGTCAAGGCCGGCAAATTCCGCGACGACCTCTTCTACCGGTTGCAGGTGGTCACCGTCACCCTGCCCCCGCTCCGCCAACGCGGCGAGGACGTGGTGCTGCTGGCGAACGTCTTCCTGCGCGAGTTCGCCCGCGAGAACCAAAAGACCATTTCCGAGATCACACCGGAAGCGATGAACGCCCTGCAGCTTTATTCCTGGCCCGGCAATGTCCGCGAACTGCGCACCGCCATCGAGCGGGCGGTCGTGCTGGCCCGGGGTGAAAAGATTGCGTTGCGCGACCTGCCACCCGCCATCACCGCCGTCGCCGAGTCGGCGCAGGCGGCCGTCCCTCCCGAGCAACTGGCCAAGAGCGGCCTGACGCTGGAGGAAATGGAGAAACAGATGTTCATCCACGCGTTGAAGGCGAGCCAGGGCAACCGCAGCGAGGCCGCCCGCCAACTGGGCATCAGCCGTCGCACCTTGCACCGGAAACTGCACGACTATAAACTGGAAAACCTGTGAGCACTCCCCAGGAAGAAAAAATACGGCCGTTGCAGGCCGCGATTCAGGACACGGTGCATTCGCTGGACATCGGCGTCGGCCAGCGCGTGGTGCGCGGCGTTTTGCTGGCGGTGGCCCTTGTGGCCATCCTGCTGGTGTACTCCGGCAACCAGTTTTCCGGGCTGAAATATCCCGAGGCAATGGACCAGGCGCAGTTGGGCCGCAATCTGGTGCGCGGTGATGGATACACCACCCAGTTCATCCGTCCGCTCAGCATGTGGCAGGAACTCAACTGTCCCCGCTGGCGAAACGCCATGCTGGACCGGCATCCGGACCTGATGAACCCGCCGGCGTACCCGGTCCTGGTCGGTTCCCTGCTCTACCTCGTCCAGAAGGGCGATCTCTGGCCCAACAACACCCCGCCGACGGCGTCGAAGCCGGGCGAATCGCGTTCGTTCAGGCAAATCATGTTTGAATTGTTGCACCTGCGTTACTGGTGGTGGGGCTGGGCCGCCCTGGCCGCCGGGTGGGTGTTCTGGGTGGTATACCGCTCGCTGCGAATGAAAATCCGTCGCGGCGAACTGCCGTGGCATGGCGTCGCCATCCTGTTGTGCCTGATCATGATGGCCGTGTTCTGGGCGCCCACCACGTCCTTCAAAGTCGCGCCGGAAGAGGCGGGCACCACCTTTGGACCGGACCGATGGATCGCCTTCGGTTTGGGCATTCCGTTGACGCTGCTGAACGGCTGCCTGACGTACCTCATTGCCCGGCGGTTGTTCGACCGGCGCGTGGGTGTCACCGCCGCCGCACTCTTCGTGCTTTCGGAAACCATCTGCCAGTACGCCATCTCCGGCCTCAGCGTGATGCTCACGATGTTGTGGCTGGGGCTGGCCATCTTCGCGTTGGTGGTTGCCGCGGATCTGCGTGCCCAGGATCGCCGGCCGATCATTGCCCTGCTGCTGACGATGGTGGCCGGGGCCGTCATCGGGCTGGCGTTCCTCACCAAGTACGCCGCCGGGTGGCTGCTCCTGCCGGCGTGCATCCTGGTCTGGCGTCTCTGGGGCTCGCAGCGCGGCGGATGGGTCGCGCTGGGCATGACCGCCCTGTTCCTGATCGTGACGCTGCCGTGGATGGCGCGCAATTTCTGGCTCTCCAACAACCCGCTCGGACTGGCCACCGTCAGCATCTCCGAAAAAGTCCCCGCCTTGCTGCGCAACAACCTGCAACGCTCGCTCGATCCGGCGTTTGGCGCGGTGGACTTCAAGGGTGTCGCCGCCAAGACCACCCGCAATATCCGCGAGGTCTGGATCGAAAGTCCCTGGGTGACCGGCGGCGGTTTTGTCATGGCGTTTTTCGCCGTGTCGCTCTTCCATCGGTTCCGGCGCCCCACCGTCAACCGGTTCAAATGGTTCACCCTCGGCAGCGTGGCGGTGTTTTTCCTGGTCTCCTGCGTGGTGGGCCTGCAACCGCGCCCGCCCAACGCGCTCGCGCAGGAGGGCAACCTGCTTGTGTTGCTGATGCCCTTGATGACCATGTACGGGGCCGCCCTGTTCTTCACGCTGCTGGACCGGCTGCAAATCTACATCCCTGTCTGGCGCGGCTGTGTCGTCGCCCTGTTCGTGATGATCACAGCACTCCCCGTGCTGGTGGCCCTTGCGCCATCCCTCCAGGCGTTTTACCTCTTCGGCCCGCTGGCGGACCGATACGCGTATCCGCCGTATTACCCGCCCAAAATCGCCGAGGCCGCCGGCTACCTTGACTCCAAGGAACTCATGGTCAGCGACCAGCCCTGGGCTGTCGCGTGGTACGGTGACCGGCGGTGCGTCTGGATTCCCCTCACCCCGAAGCAGTTCTACGACCTGAACGACCTCCACCAGCACATCTCCGGCCTGCTGCTGACACCCATCTCGCTGAACCGCCGGATGCTGTCGGAAATCATGTTCGACGAATGGTGGCCGTGGGCACCCATCCTGCGCTTCCTCAAGTTCCCGGATGATTTCCCACTGAAAGCCGCCAAGCAAATCGAGGGCGTGAACATGGTCTTCTCCTGCGATCGCAAGCGGTGGACCGACGAAGCCCCCAAAACCCGGTAACAGCCGGGTCGCACGCGCGGGCGGCTAGATGCCGCGCTCGGTCACGATACTGTTGCTGCGCCCCAGGACAACCACCTTGGGTTTCCACTGGGGCACGTGGGCGGGCTCCAGCTCGACGAAACTCATGATCGTCAGCAGGTCGCCCGGCTTGCCCAGATGGGCGGTGGCGCCGTTCAGGATGATCTCCCGCTTGCCGCGCTCACCCGGGATGGCATAGGTCTCGAACCGCGCGCCATTGGCCATGTTGCTTGCCAGAATGCGCTCGTACGGCACCATCCCGGTTTTTTCCATCAACTCCAGGTCAATCGTCAGACTGCCTTCGTAATCCGCGCTCGAACCCGTCACGGTCGCACGGTGAATCTTGGACTTCAGTAATGTTACCAGCATTTGAGGGAACATTGTATCCAGAACGCCCCGTTTTCAACAAGAATGTCCGGGGGCCGCCCGTCAAAAACTTGAAAGGCCACCAAGCCGTCCCAGTCAATGACGGGCATCGAGTCAGGTTCCTGTCGAACCACGGTCACAATCTTCTTGGCGTCCAGCTCGTGAACCTCTCTCCTTGCTGACCTCGCACTGTAAAGTCGCCGGGGAGCTCAAGCGAACGGCGAAACGCGGGACAGGCGTCCCGCGGACAATCGTTTTTGACAATCGCGCCGCTTTTCCCTACCGTCGCGCGCCAACGGAGAGACACGCTATGGCCATGACTTCTCGCGAGCGACTGGAGACGACCCTGAATCACCGGCAGCCGGACCGGGTGTGTGTGGATTTCGGCGCCACCGCCGTGACGGGCATCCACGTGTCCGTGGTGCACCGGCTGCGGCAACAGGTGCTCGGCGACAAGAACTACCGCGTCAAGGTGATCGAGCCCTACCAGATGCTCGGCGAGGTGGACGACGAACTCCGCGAGGCGCTGGGCATTGACGTGATCGGCGCGATGCCGCGCAAATCGCTCTTCGCCACGGAATCGAAGGACTGGAAACCGTTCACCTGCTTCGACGGCACGCCGTGTCTCGTGCCGGGACAGTTCAATGTCACGCCCGCGCCGGACGGCGGCTGGCACATCTTCCCCGAGGGTGACAAGAGCGTGCCACCCAGCGGCCACATGCCCAAGGGCGGCTATTTCTTCGACTCGGTCGTCCGACAGGAGCCCGTGGACGACGACAAGCTCAATCCGGCGGACAACCTGGAGGAGTTCGGGCTGTTCGACTCGGCGGACCTCGCGCACTTCCGCGAGCGGAAGCAGTGGCTCGAGGCACACAAGGCTTTTGGCGCGATGCTCATCGTGCCGGGCACGGCGTTTGGCGACATCGCGCTGGTGCCTGCGCCGTTCCTGAAGCATCCCAAGGGCATCCGCGACGTCGAGGAATGGTATGTCTCGACCCTGACGCGGCGCGATTATGTCTATGCGGTGTTTGAGAAACAGTGCGAGATTGCGTTGCAGAACATCGCCACGCTGACGGACCTCTTCGGCGGCACGGTGCAGGCGGCGATGGTGACCGGGACGGACTTTGGGACGCAGCGCGGGCCGTTCATCTCCATCGAGTCGTATCGTGACTTGTACAAACCGTTCCACAAGCAGGTGAACGACCTGATCCACAAGCGCGCGGGCTGGAAGACGTTCATCCACTCCTGCGGCTCGGTCTATCAATTCCTGCCCGATTTCATCGAGGCCGGCTTCGACATCCTGAACCCGGTGCAATGCTCCGCCGCCGAGATGGGCGCGGTGCGGCTGAAGAAGGAATTCGGCAAGGATCTGGTGTTCTGGGGCGGCGGCGTGGATACGCAGCACACGATGGCCACCGGCACACCGGACGAGGTCTATCGCGAGGTGCGCGAGCGGATTGATATTTTCAACCAGGACGGCGGTTTCGTCTTCGACGCCATCCACAACATCCAGGGCAACACGCCGATCGAAAACATGCTGGCGCTGTTCAGGGCGATCAAGGATAGCGGGAAGTAATGAAGCACAAGACTGGCTCTTTGCGACGAACGACGTTTGGCCAGTACCTCGTGCTACTGTTGGCAGTGGATTCGACGATCTGTTTTCTCACCGGGATTTCTGGCTACAGCAGCATTACAGGCACGAGCTACTATCATGGTTGGGAGAGGCTTGGTCCGTTCCTCGTGGCAGTGTTTTGCTATACTTGGTTCTATGGACTTCGTCAGCGTCATATTTGGGCCTGGTATACCTGCGGTGTCTTTTTTGTCTGTGTCATAATTCAGTTGTTCATGCAGGGACTGCTGGAATTCATCGAATCTCCTACCACCCCATCTGGCTGGTGGACTTTAGTTTCTCAAGGATTGAAATCGTTGATCATCTTTTACGCCTTCTGGAAATGGTGGTTACCGAAGAAGGGAGAGTTTCGTCCCTTCCGTAAGAGCAAACATCATTCCAAAGCGAGCGAGTGAGGAGAAGGCTGTCCCCCCGGTGGATCGCGACCTCCGGGCGCGATGGTCCTTGTGCAGCAATATCACGGCGCTTGCGCCGAACATTCTGCG
>CAZAAF010000323.1:0-5930 GCA_964482575.1 uncultured Verrucomicrobiota bacterium
CCGGGAACCTTTTCGAGCTTGGTCTTCAGCTCGCCGGCCATCGAGCCGGCCATCGGGCAACCGGGCGCGGTCAGCGTCATTTTGACGTCCACGCGGTTGCCGGCGGGGGACAGCGGCGTGACCCGGCAATCGTAAATGAGGCCGAGGTCCACAACATTGACGGGGATCTCCGGGTCGTAGCAGGTTTTCATCTGGGCCCAGAGGAGCTTGTCGTCCACGGGGCCGCCGGGCGCGGCGGGCGTCTCCGGGATGACCGGGGCGGGCGGCTGGCGGCCGATGGCATCGGCATCCTGACCGGCGATACGGTACATGTTGCCGTTGACGACCAGCGTAAAGCCGTCGCCGAGGGCCTGCGTGACGACCGCCTGCCAGCCTTGCTGGAGCGTGGTCTTCTGGCCGTACGGCACGGAAACGGCCTCGCAGTTGCGCGTCAAAACTACCATGGGATCGGGGTCGCTCATGATGGGGAAGCAGCAGGGTTGGAAGGTGGCGGGTTGTCCTCGGTGGTGACGGTGCAGGGGCGGCCTTCGAGCGCGGACTCCAGCGCGTGCCAGGCGAGGATGGCGCACTTGACGCGCGCCGGGAACTTGTGCACACCGGCGAACACGGCCAGCTTGCCAAGGTCCGCGCTGTCGGGCGTGTCGGTGGTCACCAACTGGCGGAACTGGCCGAACAACTGGTGGGCCTCGGCGACGGTCTTGCCCTTGAGGATCGTGGTCAACACCGACGCGGAGGCCTTCGAGATCGCGCAGCCGGATCCCTCGAAACTGATGTCGGTGATCACGTCGCCGTCGAGGTGCAGGTAGATGGTGATCCGGTCGCCGCAGAGGGGGTTGTGGCCGCGCGCGATGCGGTTGGCGCCCTCGAGCTTCTTGAAGTTCCGCGGGCTGCGGCTGTGGTCGAGGATGACCTGCTGGTAAAGATCGTTGAGATCGTCAAACATGGTCAGCCCTCCACCGCCCGGATCTCCGCGTCGAGGCGGTTCTGGAGCAACGCGTCGAGTTGCTGGCGCACCGGCTCGATACCGATGCGGGCAAGGATGTTGCTCGCGAACGCCTGCGTCAGGATCCGCCGCGCGGCGTTGTGCGGGATGCCGCGGCTGCGCAGGTAGAAAATGGCGTCCTCGTCGAGCCGGCCGACGGTGGCGCCGTGCGTGCACTTCACGTCGTCGGCGAAGATTTCCAACTGCGGCTTCGTGTCCACCGTCGCGTCGTCGGTGAGCAGGAGGTTGCGGTTGGTCTGCTTGGCGTCGGTCTGCTGCGCGTCGGGTCGGACGTAAATCTTGCCGTTGAACACCCCGCGCGACGTGCCGCCGAGGATGCCATGGAAAAACTCGTGGCTGGCGCAGCGCGGCCGCGCGTGGTCCACGATCATGTGATGGTCCACGAGCTGGCGCCCGCTGGCGACATAGAGCCCGTTGAGCACGCATTCCACGCCCTCGCCGATCATGATCGTATTGATGTCATGGCGGGCGATCTGCGCGCCGATGGAAATCGAATGCGAGGTGAACCGGCTGTCGCGCGCGAGGCAGGACTGGATCGTGGCCACATGGAACGTCTCGCGGTTCTCGTCCTGGAACTTGCAGTGCTCGACGCTGGCGCCCTCGCCGGCGACGATCTCCGTGACGGCGTTGGTGAAACCGGCGGTACCGTTGAGGCTGACGTAGCTCTCCACGACCTTGAGGCGGCTGCCGGCCTCCGCGAGGATCAGGTTGCGGGGATGCACCGCCTCGCCACTCGTGCCGGAGATGAACAGCAGGTGCACCGGCTCCTCGATGACCGTGTTTTTCGGCACGAAAATGAACGCGCCGTCGGTGAAGAACGCGGCGTTGAGCGCGCGAAAGGCGTGATCCGAGGCGCCGGCGTAGCGGCCCAGATGGTGCTTCACCAGATCCGCGCCGGTATGGGCTGCCGCCGACAGGCTGCTCACCCTTACCCCGGAGGGCGTCCCGGCAATGGCCGAGTGTTCGGGCGCAAACTGGCCGTTGACGAAGACCAGCCGGCTGCCGCCCAGGCCCGCGAAGGCGAAACGCGCCGGGTCCACCTCCGGCCCGGCGGCCGGGGGCAGGTTCAGCGCCGGCGTGAACGGCCGTTGCGCGATGGGTGTGACGTTGGTGTACCGCCACTCCTCCAGGCGCGGCGTGGGAAAACCGAGCGCCGCAAAACGCGTGATGCCGGTCCGCCGGAGCTCGCTCACCCAGGACGGGAAGCGTCGTGCGCCCTCCTTCTCAAAGGCGTCAAAGGCGGCCACGGGCGCCAGCGGGGCGGCGGGTTGGGTTGGTGTCGTTGCAGTCATCGTGCCTCGTGTGGGATGACGTTCAGGCGGCCGGCTGGCCGGTGAGCCAGTCGTAGCCCTTCTCCTCCAGTTCCAGCGCCAGCTCTTTGCCGCCGGACTTGACGATGCAGCCGTTGAGCAGCACGTGGACAAAATCCGGGACGATGTAGTTCAGCAGCCGCTGGTAGTGCGTGATGACGAGCGCGGCGTTGTCGGGCCGGCGCAGCTTGTTCACGCCGTCGGCCACGTCACGCAGCGCGTCGATGTCGAGGCCGGAGTCAGTCTCGGCGAGGATCGCGAGCTTCGGGTCGAGCACGGCCATCTGGAAAATCTCGTTCCGCTTCTTCTCGCCGCCGGAGAAACCCTCGTTGAGCGGCCGGTTCAGCAGATCCTGGTCCACGTGCAGCAGCTTGACCTTCTCCTTCACCAGCGCGAGGAAATCCATTGCGTCGAGTTCCGGCTCGCCGCGGTGCTTGCGGGCCTCGTTGTAGGCGGCCTTGAGGAAATAGGTGTTGTTGACGCCGGGGATCTCGACGGGATACTGGAACGCGAGGAAGATGCCCTCGTGCGCGCGCTCCTCCGGCTCCAGCTCGAGCAGGTTTTTGCCGTTGTACAGGACCTCGCCGCCGGTCACGTTGAACGTCTTGCGCCCGGCGAGCACCTGGGAGAGCGTGCTCTTGCCGCTGCCGTTCGGCCCCATGATGGCGTGGACCTCGCCGGGGTTGATGGTGAGGTTGATCCCCCGGAGGATTTGTTTGCCCGCGATGCCCGCGGCCAGGTTTCGGATTTCGAGTAATGCCATGGTGTGACCCTTGATGTTAACCGACGCTGCCTTCGAGACTGACGCCGAGGAGCTTCTGCGCCTCCACGGCGAACTCCATGGGCAGTTGCTTGAACACTTCCTTCGAGAAGCCGTTGACGATCATCGAGACGGCGTCCTGCGTGGAGAGTCCGCGCTGGTTGAGATAGAAAATCTGGTCCTCGCCGACCTTGGACGTGGACGCCTCGTGCTCCACCGTGGCGCTCTTGTTGTGCACCTCGATGTACGGGAACGTGTGCGCACCGCACTGGTCGCCGATGAGCAGCGAGTCGCACTGGGAGAAATTGCGCGCGTTCGTGGCGCCCTTCATGACCTTCACCAGCCCGCGGTAGCTGTTGTTGCCGTGGCCGGCGGAGATGCCCTTGGAGACGATCGTGCTGCGGGTGTTCTTGCCGATGTGGATCATCTTCGTGCCCGTGTCGGCCTGCTGGCGGTTGTTCGTGAGCGCCACGGAATAGAACTCCCCGACGGAGTTGTCGCCCTGCAGGATGCAGCTCGGGTACTTCCACGTGATGGCCGATCCGGTCTCGACCTGCGTCCAGGAGATCTTCGAATTCACGCCGGCGCACTTGCCGCGCTTGGTGACGAAGTTGTAGATGCCGCCCTTGCCCTCCTTGTCGCCGGGATACCAGTTCTGGACGGTGGAGTACTTGATCTGGGCGTTGTCGAGCGCGACGAGTTCGACGACGGCGGCGTGGAGCTGGTTTTCGTCGCGCATCGGGGCGGTACAGCCCTCGAGATAGCTGACATAGGCGCCCTCGTCCGCCACGATCAGCGTCCGCTCGAACTGGCCGGTGTTGATCGCGTTGATGCGGAAATAGGTGGACAATTCCACCGGGCAGCGCACGCCCTTGGGGATGTAACAGAACGAGCCGTCGCTGAAGACGGCGGCGTTCAGCGCGGCGAAATAGTTGTCCGTGTGGGGCACCACGGAGCCGAGCCACCGACGGACCAGGTCGGCGTGCTCGTGGAGCGCCTCGGTGAACGAACAGAAGAGGATGCCCTTCTCGGCGAGCTGCCCCTTTAACGTCGTGCCGACGGACACGCTGTCCATGATGGCGTCCACCGCCACGCCGGCGAGCCGCTCCTGTTCCTGGAGCGAGATGCCCAGCTTGCGGTACATGTCCAGGATCGCCGGTTCCACGTCTGCGAGGCTCTTCGGGCCGGGCTTGCGGGCCTTCGGCGCCGCATAATAGATGATCTTCTGGTAGTCGATGGGCGGATAATGAACGTTCGGCCACGCCGGCTCCTCAAGGGTCAGCCAGTAACGGTAGGCCTTCAGGCGCCATTCCAACATGAACTCCGGTTCGTTCTTCTTCCGGGAGATGAGGCGGATGATGTCCTCGTTCAATCCCGGCGGGGCCGTGTCGGTTTCGACGTCCGTCGTGAATCCGTACTTGTATTCGGACTCGACGAACTGCTCGATGGTTTTGTCTGGGTCGCTCATAAACAAGCCCTGGCTGCAACAGGGCTCCATAAGTTATTTGGAATTACTCTTGATTGCACGCGGAATATAGCGGGGAGTTGTCCCGCGTCAATGGAGCGGACGAAAAAGTTTCCGCCGGGCGGGCGGAAAGCCGCGGATTCCGCGAAAAACGAGCCTATTCCGGCTTGGCGCCGCGGGTCAGCAGGTCCTGCATGGCCTGCCGGGGGCTCTTGCCTTCATACAACACGGCAAACACCTGGCGGGTGATGGGCACTTCCATCCCGACCCGGGTGGCCAGCGCCAGGGCGGACCTGGCCGTCCGCACGCCCTCGGCCACCATCTCCATCGAGCCGAGGATCTGGTCCAGCGTTTCGCCGCGGCCGAGCCGTTCGCCCACGCCGCGATTGCGGCTCCACTTGCTGAAGCACGTCACCATGAGGTCGCCGATGCCGCTCAGGCCGAAGAAGGTCTCCTGCCGCGCCCCCAGCGCCGCGCCCAGCCGCGATATTTCCGCCTGGCCGCGGGTGACCAGCGCCGCCTTGGCATTGTCACCGAGGCCGAGGCCGTCGGTGATGCCGGCCGAGATGGCGATGACGTTCTTGAGCGCGCCGCCCAGCTCGACGCCGACGAGATCATCGCCGGTGTAGATGCGGAAGCGTTCCGTCATGAACGTCCGTTGCACGAGCCCCGCCAGTTCGGGACGCAGGGAGGAGGCGACCACGGCGGTGGGGGTGCCGCGGGCCACTTCCTCGGCGTGGCTCGGCCCGCTCAGCGCGGCCACCATCGCCTGGGGGAAAATCTCCGCGATGATCTCGGTCATGCGCTTGCCGGTTTCGTTCTCGATGCCCTTGGAAACGCTCAGGACGGGCGCGGCCATCGACGGCAGCTTGCGGCAGGTCTCGCGCATGGTGTGCGAGGGCACCGCCATGACGACGAGTTCCGCGTCCTCGACGAAGTGCGCCATGTCGTTGCTGATGTCGAGGCCTTCCGGCAACGGCACGCCGGGCAGGAAAGGAACGTTCTCGTGTTTCGCCTGCATTTCGGCGACGTGGGCCGGCACATAGGCCCACAGGCGCACCCGGTGGCCCTTGCCGTGCAAGAGCACGCCCAAGGCCGTCCCCCAACCTCCCGCGCCGACGATCCCGATGTTCATGATGTTTTTTTCGTAAACTTGTGTTCCGTGCCCGCCAGCAACCGTTGAATGTTCGGCTTGTGCCGCAGGATGGTGACCACGGTCACCAGCGTGGCAAAGGCGGTAAACGTCCAGTTGTGAGTGAAAACGAACACCAGCACCGGCAGGGCGGCCACGGCGGCGATGGATGCCAGCGACACGTAGTAGGAGATGTAAAACACCACGATCCAGACCGTGGCGTCGAGCAACAGCGCCGGCCAACTGATGGCCAGAAAACC
>CAZAAF010000324.1:0-5925 GCA_964482575.1 uncultured Verrucomicrobiota bacterium
CACGACTGTTGGACGGGGCTCCGGCTTCTGGAGGTCGGCAAGTTGGCCAACCTCGCGCCACTCGAATTCACGGAGCACCCGGGCTCCGGCGCGAAGCTGCACACGCACACGCTCGCCGTCCACCGTGACGAGAAACAAGCCTGCGGGAGGGCCGCCGAGATAGCCCCAGTAGTAGCTCAGTTCGTCCCGCGGGATCATCAATGTCCGGCGTTCCTCCATGGGCACCATCTCGACGCTGGCCTGGCATGCCACCCCTTGGATTTGAGTGAGGGTCGTATCTTTGAAATGACGCACCCAGACCGAAGTATTGTGCGTATGGCCGCAGAAGAACGCATCCACGGGAAATTGTTTAAAGACCGGCAGCAGCGAGTCCGTGAAACGCGGATTGCTGAATCCCGGCCGGATGAGCGTCCAAAGGGGATAGTGCGCGAAAAGGAAGATGTGACGAACGCCCGCCGCCCGGGCGCGGGTGATCAATTCCATGGCCAGCTTTTGCTGCGCGTCGCAATCCGCGGGTGAGAAATCGAGAAAGACGAAGCAGGCATTGCCATGGCGGAATCCGTAGCAGTTCTGGGTGATTGCAACGCCCAACTCGCGTGACAACAGCGGATGTGCCACCTCGGGAAATGCCTTGCCGCCGCCGTGTTTGTCGTGATTGCCCACGGCAATGAACAGCGGCAGCCGAAACTGCTCGGTGACATCCTTCAGGGCGAACGCCAGTTCCTCCTTCATCTCGTCGTAGCTGGCCTGGCGGAAGATGCGTTTGCCATCCTTCATGCCGTAGGTGCCGCCTTCGGCGATATCGCCGGTCTGGCAGACGAAGGTGACGGGCGGCTGGCAGCCCTTGACGCTGTCGGCGATGGTGGCGATGACCCTGGCTGCCTCGAATTTCGGTCGCGTGTAGTGCACGTCGCCGAGCACGACGAAGCTGAAGGGTTTGGCCGAATCCGACAGCACCGGCAGCTCGGATGCGAGCGCGGGCCAGGCCATGGCAAGCAGCCACAGGAGGATCAAGGGTTGATGGCGGGGAGTTCTCATATGGGTTCCTTGTTCGCAGTGGACTCGCATGGGGTCACGGAGCGGCGGACTTCATTTGTTGGATGAAGAAGTCCCAGATGTCCTTGTATTGCTCCGTTGGATGGTCGGGGTATTGCACGTAACAAGTGACGCCGGTCTCCCGGGCGAGCTTTTGAAATCCAAGCGCCCACGCAGGGGAGTGGACCTTGTAGTCCATTTCCTTGATGTCCGCCGGCCGGGTCAATCCCCAGTTGTTCTCGAAATAGATCGGTGGCGCACCTTTGTGGAGCAACCAATCGGGTGACCATGCCTGGAGGATTGGCAGCAGTTCCTCCCGCCGCTTGAGCGACTCTTCGAAGCTGCACCCCAGCGCGGGCGCACCCCATTGGACTCCGGGAACCCAGTCCTGCATCCGTTTCGGGTCAATGCTTGGCTGGCTGCGATGAGCGCCGGCACACACGACCCGCGTGGAGACACGTTCCACGGGATCGCCCGACTTGGAATCGGCCCGCTCGCCGGCGCACGTCACATAGAGCGCCGGCAGCGCGCCCTGCGAGCTGCCGCCCACCGCAATGCGGTCGGGGTTGAGATTCCACCTGGTGGCGTTGAGCCGTACAAATTGCACGGCCCGGCAGGCATCGTTCATGACGTACGAGACCGGTGGGTTTGCTTTCTCGGTCATGCCATCGGTGAGCGTCCGCGTTTCCACGGCCACGACGGCACAGCCGGCGGAAAGGAAACGACCGGGATCGGGCGCGTGCTTGGCCGGTTTCCAGATTCCTCCGAACCAGAGAAGGACGGGGCAGGGTTTTGCTCCCGGCGTCGGCAGGTAAATGTCCAGGAGCTGGTGGGCGTGCGGGCCATAAGCGATGTCGGCATGAGTCGGCACGGGTTTGGACGGGGAAGCAAGAGGCGTCGCTGCCGCTGCAGCTACCAGACTCAACATGACGACGGCGATACAGGAGACTTGCCGGTCCATGCGCGGTCGGATGTTCATCGTGCGGGAGGTCATACTCAATTACCCGCCGGAGGTCAAACGGTTGGTGCACGGCGGTGAACATCGTATTCCCTGTTGCGAAGGGTGTGGCTGGCGGGCGTTTCTTGATACTCGTCAGAAAAGTATCGGAAAATGTGACAAGGCGTGTGGCGGACGGCGCGGATTTCAGTTCTACTGAACCGACGGCTCAGGATGTGCCGGTCAGGTTTCCATGGGCGTACGTGCGACGCGCCCCTGTCCGGGCCCGGCCGCCGGAAAAGACCTATGATACGACCCTTGCTGTTTGTCATGATGATGGTTGCGGTTGCGCAAGCGGCTGACAGTTTTTGTGACAGTCGCCATGTTGAAGTTGCCGGTGGAGGCATTCAACTCGCGCGTCGTTGGGAAACGACCTATGCCGAGAAGTTCGCGGAGGGATTGAAGGCTTGGAAGATCGAGAATTACGGGAAGAAACTCTCCATTGGCGTTGCAAGCGGGGGACGTGTCGGCAACTGCCTCCGGATTGCGAATGAAAACGCGAAAGGCGACACGGCGTTTGAAGTGTCGTCACGGCCGGTTCGCCTGCGTCCCGGTGCGGATTACCGGTTCCAGTGTTACTGGCGTGGCAATGTCTCGCTTGGCACCACCAGCGGCCACAAGGGACACTTTCAAACGGAACTTCAATGGTTCGGTGCCAACGATCAGCCCTTGGAGCCCACTCCGTTTCGGCTCGGCATGGCAACCGCTGAATGGAGTCCCGTGAATCTGGCGGGCGTCGTGCCCGACAGGGCCGTTGGTGTCGTGATTCGCGTTAGCTTTGACAGTCCGGATTTGGCGATGGGGGACTGGCTTGAACTCGACGGCCTTTGCCTTGAGCAGCCTGTGGAACCGCGGTTGTTCGAGTTGTGCGGTTCGATCACCTCACGCCCCCTGCACGTGAAGGGGGATGTGCGCTCCATTCATTGGGACGCCGAGACACCGGACGGGACCTCGGTGAAGCTTCGGATTGCAGGTGCGCCGGACGAACACGGCGGGCCGGGGGAATGGTCGGGCCCAGTGGATCTCGATCAATGGCGCCAGATGACGACTCCGCGGCCATGGGTTCGATATATCGTGACGCTGGAGACGCGCGATCCGGCAAAAACGCCCGTGCTGAAAAGTGTCACGCTTGGCAAGGTGGTTGACGGGCCATGGCAGGGCCGTGATTGTCAACCGCCCCGCATCGTCGCGCACAGCGCGACCCGCACAGCCGACGCGAAAGCGCCCATCTGGTTTCAGTTAGCCGATGAAACGGGCGTTAACCCCAGGACGGTGCGTGTTGCGCTCGATGGAAACGACGTCACCCCTCATCTGGCATCGGACGGTCGCCGATTTGTTTATCGGTTGTCGCAACCTCTCCAGCCGCCTCCGGCGGACAGCGCGCTGTCGCGGTGGCGGGTGACCAACCACCAGAACGCGCTTGTCATTGACCGCACCGCCGGCCGGCAACCGGGCGCACCGCCGGGATTTCACGTCACGCGGTCACAGCCTGAAACCGACACGTCGTTTTCCCTTCAGTCCCCGGAGATTCCTGTCGTGCCGCGCGCGCACTACCGGCTCCGTTGGTGGTCCCGCCATTCGATGGATCTGCGGGGTGCGGCGAGCAGTGGGAAGAAGTTCGGCGGGTGCGTCTCCTGGCTGGATGCTCACGGCATGATTATCGGCCAGCCCCTGGCACTGCCGCTTGGCGAAGCCGACGACACATGGCATCAGGACGTTTGTGAAATGGACGCGCCGGATGGAGCCAGCCGCGCGGTGCTCTGGTTTGGGTTTGATGTGCCCAACGTTTTCGGGGGCCGGTTCTTTGACCTGGCGGATGTCGGGTTGGAAGGGCCGCGACCGGCGCATCCCGACGATGTACCGAACCTCCATCGGGTTGCCGTGAGCGCGACGGATTTTGCCGGCAACACGATGCGGCGCGATTTCTTTTTGCTGATCCGTCCGCCGCGGGAGCGGAATGTCGTTTCCGTGCGCGACGACGGCATGGCGCTGGTGGACGGCAAACCGTTCTTTCCAATCGGGCTTTATGCCGTGTGGAAGAAGCCGTTCAACAACAACAGTTTCGACAAGGCATTTGGCGACATGCGCGCGGCCGGTTTCAATTTTGTCCACACCTACAACAGCACGCGCGGGCCGGAGTTTGCCGGGTTTTATGCGGTGGCCCAACGCCACGGTCTCAAGCTTTTCGTGGCCTCCGGCGGCGGTGCGAACTGCCCGAACATCGAGACGGTCCTGTCGGACGTGGTGCGCGAGGAGTCGCAACCGGCGTTGATGGCCTGGTATCTGGCGGATGATACGGCGAGCCATATCGGCAATGACTCGTTGCGCGCGCTGTCGGAAGCGATTCATGACGTGGACCCGGCGCATATCACCGTGCAGGCGGACGGCGTGGGGGCGCCGCCCATATCGCGCTATGCCGACTACGTTCATTCCACCGATGCTTTTCTGCCGGAGATCTACCCGATTCGGAATGCAGACAGGAAAGGCGTGGCTCAAGTCATTGCCGACATGAAGACCATCGCTGGTGACCTGCAGCGTGCGGGCACTCGGCGCAAGGCAATCTGGCCGATCCTCCAGGATTTTGAAGGTTGGGGCTGGCCCCGGTTTCCGACGCGGGCCGAACTGTGGGCGACGAGTTATCTCTCCATCATTCACGGTGCGCACGGCATCACGTGGTACACCTACGGGGGGACGGGCAAGAATCACGGTGTCACGCACACGCCGGAGACCTGGCGGGATATCTGCGAATTGGCTGGCGAGCTTTCACAGTTGCAGACGGTGTTGGTTGAGCGGGCTTCTTCACAGCCATCGCCGCCCCGGATTGTAAGCGGACCCGAAAAGGACGCGCTCGGCTATCCCAGCATCAGCGTCTTGCTGAAAGAGCACGCTGGACAAAAATACCTGCTGACCGCCAATTCATCCGCGACCGAGGTGGTTGCCCGCTTTGCCGTTGGCAGAAAGACGGCGATTCAGTTGCCCTTCGAAAAACGGGAGCTCCGTTCTGACGATGGTGGCTTCACCGACACGTTTGGGCCTTACGCCGTCCACGTTTATCATTGGAGGTAACCGCATCATGTCATCCTTGTTGAGATTCATTGTGCTGTTGCTGGTGTGCGTCGCGACGACGGTCAGTGGCGCGGCACCGGCTGAAACCAATGGGTGGCTGAACGTCCGCGACTTCGACGCGTCCGGTTCCTCCCTGGAGACGGCCGCGACGACCACCGAGGGGTCAAAGCAGGTCACCGTCGCGACTATCGGGGATTTCAAGGTTGGCCAGGGTGTGACGATTTCGAAATGCCATCCGCACTTTTCAAACTGCTACCTGAAACCGCCGGAGAATCCCTACGCGACAACACCGCTTGGCGATGCGGCGGAACTGCGCGGCTACGATGGCAGCCGCGGCGGTTGGTTGGTGTTTCTGGTGGAGGTGAACGGTGTCGAGCCGCTCACGTTTCGCTGGACCGATGACATGGCGCGCACATGGAAAGGGACGAAAGTCCCGGTCACGTTCGAATGGCAGCCGCTGAGCAGCGGTGTGGAGATCAGGTTCAAGAAACGCGAGTGGCAGCCCGGCCACATGGTCACGTTCAATGCGCGTGACCAACTGGTCACCCGGATCGAAAAGATCGAGGGCAACACCCTGACCCTTGCCGACGCGGCGACGCGCACTGTGAAGGACGCCGTGGTGCGCCATTGCGACAACGATGCGTTGCAGGCGGCGGTCGCCCGCGCGGTGAAGGACCGGCGCAACGTGTTCATCCCGGCCGGGCATTATCGGTTGATCCGCGGCATCTCGGTGAGCGCCCCCGGTGCCATGGTGATCGAGGGTGGCAGCAGCGTGGATACGGTGCTCGACATCTCCGAGGGTTCCGGCACCTGTGTGAGTCTCAAGG
>CAZAAF010000325.1:0-5922 GCA_964482575.1 uncultured Verrucomicrobiota bacterium
GGTCCTGCAGGATCAGGATGGCCAGCGACAGGCGCCCTATCTGCGATGACTTTTCATGTTGCTCCTCGATGACCTGCAGCACGATGGCGGTTGATGACATGGCAAGGCCGCCGCCGATGATGATGAGCGCGGGGTTCACCAGACCGATGGCAATGCCGAGGCCGTGGGCGAGGTCTTCCACCACCTCATCAATGACGCGTTTCACGGTGGCGTCGCCCTGCAGGGCCAGCGTGTCCACTTCCTTCCCATCGATCTTCCGGCCGAGAGCTTCGCTGGCGCGGCGGCCGATGGCGCTGCCGCTGGCGCAGCTTTCCAGACAACCGTGTTTGCCGCAGGTGCAGACCGGCCCGTCGCGTCGGACGATGATGTGGCCGATTTCGCCGGCGAGGTTTTGCGCGCCGCGGACGAGCGCGCCGTTGGCGATGACACCGCCGCCGATGCCGGTGCCAATGTTGACGTACAGGAGGTCATTGACGCCGCGGCCCGCGCCGAAACGCCATTCGCCGAGCGTGCCGGCGTTGGCATCGTTGTCGATCGCCACGGGGATGTTGAAACGCTGCTGCAACTGGTCGCGCAACGGCGTGTTCTCCCAGCCGGGGTTCTGATGGCTGAGCAGCGCGACGCCGCGCTCAAAATCCACCGGTCCGCCGAAGCCGATGCCGACGCGCTGGACGGTGCCACCCTTGCCGGCCGCCTGCTTTTGCAGTTCGACGATGATGTCCGACATCAGGGCCACGCCGGCCTTCGCGCCACCGGTCCGGTCGGACTTGCGCCGGACCGTGGCCACGTGCTGGCCGTCATCCGACGCCAGCGCGCCGGTCAAGTTGGTGTTCCCGACATCAATGCCAATGATCATGGTCTGCCTTTCCAAAACGTCTCACGCCGCCACCGTCCCGCGGGCGGCTATTTGTCGCCCCGGGCGATGTATTCCTCGATGTTCGCGCGCTCGACCGCCTCCATGTGGCGGCGCTTTTCATAAAAATGCTCGTAGCGCGCCAGTTCCTGCTCGTTCCACGCGTTTGCTTCCTTGTAATCACCGCAGAACGGGACAAAAAGGTCAATCCACGCGCACAGCTTGTCCATCTCCTCGCGCGTGAGCGTGACGCCCCGGTGGCCGCGCTCCAGCATCGTCACCAGGCCGCTCTTGATGGAACCGGCAAAAGAGGGCGGCAACATGGTGACGACCGACTGCGAGCCGGCCCAATTGACCAGCCGCCCCTCGAACCATCCGCTGAACCGTTCACAGCCGCAGTCGGCAGCCGCCCGGTCCTTCTTCCGCCGCTCGTTGGGATGTGCCTGGGTCAGGACCAGGTAGGCATCGCTCCACTTGCGCTTGGCGATGGAATCCAGCACGGCGTCGCCGCGAAGGCTGAACACTTTTTTGGGATCGGCCGGCGCGGACGCGGCGCGCGGCTTGCGCGGGTCGGTGGAGTAAAGCCGGGCGGCGGCCTCGCGGTCGTTGTGGCAGGCGATGCACTTGCGATCAAGGATCGGCTGGATCTCCCGGGCGAAACTGAAGCCGCGGGGCGGGCCATAGAACGGCTCGAGCGCCTGCGGGCCGTTCTTGAACGCGGTGGTGGCACGGTACCGCTCCGTCGGCGGCGCGGCGTTTTTGTTTTCGTGGCAGCCCACGCACGACTGGTTTTCGCCGGGCTGGAGCGTGCTCCAGCTCCGCATCGTCTGGAGGGCGCGGCCCTTCGCGTCGAGCGCCTGAAAATAAACCGGGGTGCGTGCGGGCACGGTGAAAAACGCCGAGCCGTCCTCGTGCACTTCGGCATCGCCGAGCACGATCTTCACGTCCCAGGCGCCGTTGCCGATGGCAATGGGCGTGCTGATCATCGCCCCGCCGCCGGGGCCGCTGCTGCCGTTGTCGCCCATGAGCGCCGCGCGGTAATCGAGCGCCACCACGCGCAGCTTCCTGACCGTGCCGCGCGGAACACCCTCGAGACCGGGACCGGCGTAAACGTCCTGCATGTAATACGTGCCGGCCGCCTGGCGGTAATCCACCTGGCTGGGCCGCGGCGCCGGCGTCGGGCGCGCCGCCAGCGGAAACGGCTGGTTGCACGGCAGGTCGGGGTCGGACACGAGGAGTTCGCGCCGTCCATCGATCGCCATGTAATAGATGCCGAAGTGCGCCACCACGATGTCGCGCGGCTGCGCTTGTTTTTCCTTCTGGAAATCCCGGCCCAACGGCGCGTAGGTGACGAGAAACTCCGTCTCGTTCAACGGATACGGGTACTGGAACAATTCGCCCTGCTGTCCGTAGCTGTCGATGCGCTCGGCCTTCGTCTCGCGGGCCGGTGCAATGAGCTGCGCGCCGCTGTTTTCCTCGCGGCCCTTTGACGGATCAATCAGCCCGAGCTTGCCGGTCTGCGGCGAGTGATGGCCGCAGAAGATGCAAACAACCTTCTGCGAGCCGGGAATGCCGCGTGCGTGGGTGATGGTGGTCGGGAACCAGGAATTGTTGCCGTAGAGCGCGGTCTGCGCCGTGCCGTCGGGGTTCATCTGGAACAGCGCCTGGGGGAAAATCTGGCCGCGGTCGTTGTAGTCCCAGCGCGTGTAGATGACCCGGCCGTCGTCGGTGACGCTCGGGTAAATCGTATGCACCTGGTCGAAACCGAGCCGGCGCAGGCGGTGGCCGTCCTTGTCGCAGGTGTAGAGGTTGCTCACCTCGGTGGTGAAACAATCCACCGTCTGCACACAGCGCGAGGAGGAAAACACCAGGTCGCCATTCGGCAAATAGCACGGCTCGTAATCGGCAAACCCGAGGCCGGACGTGATCTGGCGGATCTGGCCGGAGGCCATGTCCATTTCGTAGAGATGGTAGTCGTCCTCGTTGAGCGACTTCTTCCATGCGAACAGTACGCGGCGGCCGTCGTAGGAGACCGCCGGGTCGCGGATCGCGCCGGTCCGGTCCTCGAGCAGCGTGCGCACCCGGCCGCGCGTGCCGTCCATTTCCAACAGGCACAGCGAGGAGCCGGGATGGAAGTGCCGCTCCGCCTGCGCGTCGGACTGGCCCTCGGTGTAGGCAAAGAACGACGGGCGGATGGTCTGGTGCTTCGTGAAAACGATCTTCGGCGACTGCGCCAGGACGGTCTTGAGGCGCAGGGCGCGGCGCTGTTCGCACAGGCGGACGTAAAGGTCCAGCCAGCGCGGATCGTCCGGCGCGGCATTGTTCCGGCTGAGGGCGTCCAGCTCCTGCCGTCCCGCCACGCCCCTGTCGCCCAGTTCCTCCAACACGCGGGCGATCATCCCCTTTTCAAGGCCGGGGCCGTCACCGCCCGCAAACCATCGGGGAAAATCAAGACCGCCATCCTGAAGCGCCCAGTCCCATTGGATCGGAAAATCGCGTTCCACCTGTTCCCAGACGGTTGCCGGAGCGTCCTTCCGTTCCTTCCCGGATAATGCCGCCGACTTCACGGCCGCGCGCGAGGCGAGCATCGTTTCCGTCCAGGTCGCCTTCCGGACGTAGCACGCGGGCTCATTCGCCATGACAAAGGAGGCCGCGAGACAGGACAAAATGCAGAATCGTGTTATCGGTGTGGCCGGTGTCATCAGGCCTCTCTTGGGAGTTGTATCGTTCAATGCTGTCGTGCTCCAGGAATTCAGAACGCCCTTGATACTTGGCCCTGCGCCGCCGGTCAAGACTGGGGCGAAACGGCGGCGCGGGTTTTCCGGACGTTGACAGAACGGCGAAGCGTTCGTAAGGTTGGATGAACTCAGGAGGAACTATGGCTAAGGCTGCAAAGAAAAGTAGCACAACGAAACATACTGCCAGCGCGTCGAAAGACCCGCTGGTCCAATCCGCGGTCAAACTGATTGATCAGGCGGCGGCCTTGTTAAAGGACGGCGTGGTCACCGGCGCGGGCAAGACCGCCTCGGTGCGTCATGCGGCGAAGGTCAAGGCCTCGGCGCTGGTCAGCCAGGCTTCGGACAAACTGACCGAGGCGATCCAACAGGGCGCCACGGCCATCCGCAAAGGCCTGACCAAGCTCTAGGATCGACCGCCGCGGCTTTCCAGGGGGCTCACATACCGCCGCTGCGCCAGATGGCGATGATGAGGCGGAGGGCGATGCTGCCGCCAATAATCAGACCGGTAATGCCGACCACCGGCAGGAAGTGCCACAAGTTGGTGTGGTACGCCAGGATCAGGATGCTCGAGCAAACGAGGATGGCGGCCGCCAGGATCGCCTCGGCGAGTCGGTTGGAGATGTGGTTGAGTGTGCTGCGCAACGGCTCGAACCCCTTCGGATCGAACCGATGCTCCAGCGGAATGCGAAAGCGTCCGCCGCGAATCCGCTCATAAAGCTCCCGCGCCTCCTGCGGGAAGTCCTTTAGAAAGTCCGAGGTTTCGACCACGGATGTGTACAGGTTCTTGAAGATCTGTTTGACGTCGAATTTTCCCTCGATCACCTGCATCGCGTACGGTTCGCCAAACCGGACGAAGTTCAGGTTGGGGTCAAGCACCCGGCCGCTGGCCTCCACCTGCGACAGCGCCTTCACGCCCAGGTAAAAATCGGCCTTCATCCGGAGCTTGTGGCTGATCAACAGTTCCAGCAGCCGGTTCAGGATGAAGCCGAGCTTCAAGTCCTTGAGCGGACAATCCAGGTGCTGCTGGGCAAAAGCCTCCACGTCGCTTTCCAGCAGCCGGGGCTCCTCCACATACCCTTCCTCGGACATGCCGAGCAACGAGCGGCTGACGATGCGCGCGTCCTTCTCCACCAGGCCGACCACCATATTCGCAATGTTCTCGCGGAACGGCACGCTCATCATGCCCATCATGCCGTAGTCATACAGCACCAGCACGCCCGGGGACAGGATGGTGGCATTGCCCGGATGCGGGTCGCCATGGAAGAACCCATGCCGGAACACCTGCTGGAAAATCAGCCGCGAGATGCGTTCGGCCAGTTGCACGGGGTCAATACCGTGCGCGCGCAATTGCTCCGGCTCATCCATCCGGTAGCCGGACAGGAATTCCATGGTCAACACCGAGTCGGTTGAAAACTCGCGATAGAGACGCGGCACGCGAATCCAGTGGTTGGTCTTGAACTGTTTCGCGAAGCGCTCCATGTTGCGCGCCTCGTGGCTGAAATCGAGCTCCCGCTCGATGGTCCGCGAAAACTCCTGAGCCACCCCCACCGGGTTCAACACCGCGAATTCCTCAATGCGCGTTTCCAGGAATTGCGCCACGTCCAACAGGATGGCCACGTCCACCTCGATGACCTTCTTGATGTCGGGCCGCTGGATTTTGACCGCCACCTCGCTGCCGTCCATCAGCGTCGCACGGTGCACCTGCGCAATAGAGGCGGCGGCGATCGGTTTCTCGTCGAACGTCTTGAAGACCTCGCTGAGCGGCCGGCCCAGTTCCCGCTCGACGATTTTCACCGCGTCGGCGCCGGGAAACGGCGGCACGGAGTCCTGCAGCTTTCGCAGTTCGTTGTAAAACGATTCATCAATGAGGTCCCGCCGCGAACTGAGGATCTGGCCAAACTTGACGAACGTGGGGCCGAGTTCCTCCAAGGCCATGCGGAACCGCTCCGCCAGGGGCTTGCGGTGGAGTTCCTCGTTCTTCGGGTTCAACTGGCGGTCGGCGATCTCCAGCAGCTTCTGGAGATGGACGAACTTCATCAGGTCCACGAACCCGTACTTGAAAAACGTCAGGAAAATCTCCCGGTAGCGCGGCAGATGGTGGTAAATCTCAACAACGTTTCTGATTTGTTTGAAAACCACGTGGTTATTATACCTCCCCACCACCGTTGCCGCGAGACCAAACTGGACGAAGGCCCGGGTTCACACAGCCTCGCTGATGAACTGGCGGCTGATCCGGTGGAAATGGTGGCCGCACGCCGCGGCGAACATCGCCTAGGCAAAGAGAGGCCGGTAGTTCATCATCACCTTGCCGCGAAACCTCCCGCAGGCCCC
>CAZAAF010000326.1:0-5908 GCA_964482575.1 uncultured Verrucomicrobiota bacterium
CGTCGGCGTTTTTGCCGCCCCACTCGTAAAACGGCGCTGCTTCCGACCCGCCGCGGCATTTGGCGTCCAGGCCACCAACCAGATGATGGATAAAAACGAATTTGAACCGTGCCTGGCTCGATTCGAGGACGCGCTTGAGCCATCGATACTGCTCTTCCCCCAGCGTGCGCTTCCAATTGTCGTTCTGGCCGCGAGACTTCTGCGTGAACCAATAAGGATCGAGCGCGACCAACAGCGCATCGCCCCATTCCCACGCGTAGTAATCCTGCAACAGGCCGGCCTGGGGATGCCGGGTCGCGTTGCCGCCGAAGAAACCGTCGGGAACGGGATTCGGGAAATAGCGTTTTCGCATCCCGTTGGACCAGACGGCGAGAGCATCGGCATCATTGCCGTGGCCGCGCGGGTTCTCGCCATCATGATTGCCCAACACCAGGAACAGCGAGGCGGAACTGCAAAGCTGGCCGAAGTAAAACCGCTGTGCGAGATACTGCCGCGCCGCGTTCTCGCGGCTGTCGTGCTTCTCGGTCATGAACGTGTCGCCGAGATCCATGTGAAAATCCGGCGCGTCGGCAAGCGCGTTGGCCAGGGTGCGTTGATACACCCCGGCGCTGACGCGATCATCCAGATGCGAGTCGGCAATGACAGTAAACGTGAAAGGACGACCCCGTGAACGCTGGGTGTGGAAGACGCCTTCCGCGGTTTGAAGACCCCGGGCGCGGAACTGGTAAAAATACGGCGTGTCGGGCCGCAACGAACTCATCACCACTTCAGCCGGTTCATCCTTCTTGAAAGGCCGCACCGGGGTCTGCTGCACGTACTGGCCGCGCTGCGTTCCATAGGCAATACACGCCTCGATGTCCTGATAGGCCAGCACACTGAGCGTGACGGAATCGCGCGTGGGCCGGCCAAGCACCAGGTCGAACGGATGCGCCGGCACGTTGTTGCAGGCTGAGTTCTGTGTGGGCTGCCCCTTGCCACCCTTGTCGCGGCCACCGCGCCCACCTTCCGGCGCCGCCAGCGCGACACCGACGAGCAAACACAACCAGACCACTGGCCGGGACAGACGCAGGCTCATGGGTTCTTCTTTCTTCCTTTTCCTCCGCGCTCGCGCGTGTTGTCGGCGGGTTTGGTCGGATCAAAATTCGGATTGGCCGTCGGCATCTGGGCGTTGACCGCGGCGAGGTAATCGCTCAATCGCTGGTTGAGTTCCTTCGCCTTATCCGGCATTTCCTGCGCGAGGTCGCGGCGTTCGCCGGGATCCTTCGCGATGTTGAACAGTTTCAGCGCACCGGTCTCATAGACGCGGATCAATTTAAAATCGCCCAGCAGCAGGGCGGACGCCGGGCCGATGGCATCCTTGTCATAGTGCGGGAAATGCACCACGAACTCCTCCCGCGGGCGCCTGACCGTGCCGGCCCCTGCGTTGACGAGCACCGGCACGAGGCTGCCGCCCTCGACGCCCTTCGGCAACGGCTCGGTCACGCGCGCCAGTCCGGCCACGGTGGGAAGCAAATCCTCGCCCATCGCGCGCACGTGGGAACACGCGCCGGGCTTGATGCCGGGGCCACGGATGATGAACGGCACGCGCAAACCGCCCTCGGAGACCGTGCCCTTGCCGCCGGCAAACGGCGGATTTCTTCCCGGCGTGCCGTGGTCGGTTGTGAAGATGACATAGGTGTTGTTCGCGATACCGAGGTCGTCGAGTTTCTTCAGGATCATCCCAAATGCGACATCGAGGTCGAGGTCGGGGGCGGCGGTGCCCGCGTCGCGCTCGTCCACGTGGCCCCAGCTTTTCACCGCCGCAACGCTTTCCGGCCGCGCGTCGCCGCCGTGCCGCGATGCGTAATGCGACAACTGGAGATAGAACGGTTTGCCGGCCTTGACCTGTCGCGCCATGAACTCCATGCCACGCTCGGTCATGCTGAACAGTTGTTTGGGATGCGGGTTGTCCACGTTGTCCGGGCCGCCGTTGCTGTTGGCGCCATCGTTCTCGTCGTAGCCATGCAGTGAGGGATTGGCCCGGCCCATATGCCACTTGCCGAAGTGGGCGGTCGCATATCCGGCGTGCTGGAGCAGCTTCGCCAGAGTCATTTCGTTCGTCGGCAACTCCATCGAGGCCACGGGCGGAGTCACACGCGTATTGCCCGCCCCGCCGCTCTCCTTCTTGCCTTCGCCGATGAACGTCATGTGCAACTGGGCCGGGCTCTTGCCGGTGAAAAGGGCCACCCTCGACGGGGTGCAACGGGGCGACGGCGCGTAAAAATTGGCAAACCGCATGCCGGCCTGCGCGAGCTTCTCGAGATTCGGCGTGCGAACGAATCTGCTTCTGGATTCCGGCACGGCGTCATCCATCCGCACCGAGGTGCTGCTCCACCCATGGCCTTCGCCGAGGATGAACACGAAGCTGGGCCGCGACGGCTGGGCTGCGGAAAGGGTAATCGCCGGGAACAACCACAGGGCGGCAACGACAAGAGTTCTGGATCTTTTCATATCCATAATCCTTTTTCGCATAGCAGGCGCATCCCCGCGGACTTCAAGGCGCATCCGGCCCCACGGCGTCGGGGGTCAGGGGCCGGCGCACCACGGGCTCCGGGCTGAAAGCCTCGGCCCCCACATCCCGCCGGCCTTTGCGCGCTCGCCCAAACACGTCCTCGTCCACCCATCCAAAACCGTCCACCGCCGTGTTGACCGCGGGACTTGATTCCGTCAACCGCCAGAGGCCGCCACCGTTCTCCGCACGCAATTGCGGATCGTCCCAACGGAACCAGCCGGCCCACGCATCCGAAGGAACGGTGCCGCCGGTAAACGCGAGGTTGCCCTTTGCCCGCAGGTTGCGAACCAGTTCGAGATTCACCAGCGGCAGTTTTTGCGTCTGGGTGCGGACCACCAGGTTGTTGACGAACGTGCATTCGTCCGGAACGCACGTCCGCTCACTGTCTTTTTTGAAACCAAACTGGAGCGGCACACAATCAATCCACGTGTTGAAGGCGATCCAGCATCGTGTAGGCGGGACGGACGTCATGTCATCGTACTTCGCGCCGATATTTTCCGTGGCCGGCGTGTCCAGTGTCCCCGGGATCAACGCCAGCGGGGCTTCATGGCGTCGGCCGGTCAGGCCGACACCGTAGTTGTTGAAAACGCGGTGTTCGAAACCGTAGAGCTTGATGCCGCCGCACCGCGGCGTTCCATCGGTGGCGAGAATGAAATTGCCAGACACGATGTCGCGATTGCCCAGCCGCAGGCAAATCGCGCCCCCGCAGTTCAGAAGTGTGTTGTTGCGAACAATGTTGTCCGACGATTTCAGCGACATGATTTCGTCCTCGCCGCTGCATCGTTCCAACAGGTTCTCCTCGATGAGAGTGAACGAACTCCGGCCGGAGGCGCCCAGGTCATTTCCGCCGGTGCGAAGGGTCTCGTGGCCGTTCTCGCCGTTGGCGAACACAACATCGCGGAAGTGGTTGTGATCAATCCGGTCGTACTGCGAACAAACCAGCTGCTTGTCGTCGCCGCGGACAAACACATGGCTGCCGCGATGGACCTTCCGTTCAAACCGGTTGTGATCCACACGGTTATGGCCGCTGCGCGCGCCGTCCACCGTGACCCAATGCTCCCAATGCCGCGGCGTCTCCCGCTCACTCAAGCGGAAATGATTGCGCGTCACGCGCACATGCCGGCAGTTGTCGAGTCGCACGGCCTGCTCGTCGGCATCGTTTGTGAACAGAAACCCCTCCAGCACCAGATGCTCGCAGTCCCGGAGGAGGAACCCCGCCGCGCCGCTGATCACGGCGCGTCCGCGATGCTCCGCACGCAGCACGATGGGCGCCTCCGCCGTGCCGCGGATTCCTTCGATGCGCACCGGGCGCTTCGTCACGTAGTCGCCATCGGCCACCTGCACCGTCGCACCCGGCTTCAGTTCCCGTATCGCCGCCTCCCGCGCCCCGATGGATTCGGCGGCATCCACGCCGGCGGTCGCCGCCATCCACAAGGCAACAAGCAACCGGGGCGGGACTCTCCTCATTCACCTGCCTTCCGGGGAGCCAGCCAGACGGCCACTCCTCCATTCGGTGGAATGTCCGCATTCAACGCGGACCGGCTGTCCACCGTTTGTTCCTCGACCTGGACACCGGGCTTGTCCGTCCGGTCGGAAAAGATTTTCGCGGCGAACTTCTTCCCCGGCGGCAGGAAATCCAGCGCGATGGGGAACTTGCCGTCCACCGGCGCGATGGCGCCGACGAACCACTCGTCGCCATGACGCCGGGCAATGACCACGCGGCGGCCGATGTCGCCCTGCAACACGCGGGTCTCGTTCCACGTCGTCGGCAGGCGATCCAGGTATTCCAAGGCCGGCTCATCGGGAACACCCTTGGGCGCATCGTACCAATAGAGGAACTGCCACGGGCTGTAGAAGAGGGTCGCAATGGCCAGTTGATGGCCCTTGAGATTCGGGAAGTTCTTCACGTTCCAACAGAACGTGTGGTCCGCCGGACCGGAGAGGAACCGCGTGAACGGCAGGATGGCGTTGTGGACCGGCGTGGGCCGGGTCTCGTCGCCGCCGATGCCCTCGACCGTCATCAGGTTCGGGTAGGTCCGCTCGTAGCCGCCGTTGAGGAATTCATCGTGGATGTCCACCATCAGGTTATGCGCCGCCGCCTTGCGGATGGCCTCGTGCGTCAGCCCGTTCCAGAACTGGCTGCCGACGTTGACGAAACCATACTTCACGCCCTTGATGCCCCACTGTTCATAGAGCGGCAGGATTTCGTCCAGTTGCTGCTCCATAGCGATATGGTTCACGTACAGGATCACCCCAATGCCCTTGGAGCGTCCGTAGTCGATGACCTCCTGGAGGTTCAGGGTTGATTGGCGGGCGGGCGCCACCCGGCGGGCATCGGAGCGCGGATCGGCCTCGGGCCCATACCAACCGGCGTCAAATTCGACGTACTGCATGTGGTGTCGCGCCGTGAAATCCACGCACGCCTTGCCTCCCGCGGTGGTGAGGGTGCAATCACGAATGACCTTGCCGGGCTTGATCCAGGAAGTGTCCGCCAGCGCGCAGGGATCGTTCAGGTTGAGGATCAAGTCATTGTGCTCGAGCAGTTTTCCCGGCGAATCCGCCAGCATGACCACGCGCCACGGCGTGGTGTACGGTGTCTTGCCAATCACCTCACCGGCAAACGCCCTCTCCGCATCGAGAAACACCTCAAGCGTGCTCTTCGTGCCATCCGCATGCCGCAGTTTCATCCGCGCGCTGTCCGCAATGCGCGCCTCGGTGATGGATGCATACAGGTGGTCCGCCACGCGCACGGTCAGGGGACGTTCCGCGCCCGGCTGGACCTTGCTGAGGGTCGTCTGGCTTTTCGTATAATCCGCCTGGGTCGCATAGACCGCCCACACGGGGAAGTCGCCGGCAAAGGCAAACTGGGTCGCCTCGCCGGTGATGTCGAAATACATGCCGTTGTTCTCGCGCGGCAGCGTGTAACTGAACGCCACGCCCGCGTCGTACGCGCGAAACGTCAACGTCAACCGCTTGGCGCGCCAAGCATCGCCCTTGACCCGGAGTTCCACCACGAGCTGATTGTAGTGGTCGCGAATGCAATCGCGTTCGCCCACTACCGGACGCCAGGTCGTGTCCCGGGTACTGGTCTGCTGGCCGATGATTTCAAAATCGCGTCCCACGCGGCCATTGCGCAACTGGAGGCCGAGTCTCGAATCCACCAGCACCGGCGTGCCGGCGTAGGCCACACTGTAAACGGGACAGCCTTTGTCCTTGCCCAGGGTCTTCAGTTGAAACCGGAGTGCCACCTGGCCGTCCGGCGATTTCAATTCCAAGGGTGCAACGGCATCCGGAGCGTTGGTTTGCGCGATCACCTCCGCGCGCGCCCGGCTGGAGAGGCATGGGGTCCTTCGAGTG
>CAZAAF010000327.1:0-745 GCA_964482575.1 uncultured Verrucomicrobiota bacterium
CAGGCCATCACCGAAAACCTGCCGCGGCTCAAACAGTTCATCCAGGACTGCGGCCCGTGGGCGCCGGTGGTGTTTGCGGCGATCGTGGCGGTGATGGTGGCCGCCGGCATCTCGCGCCTGGCGTTCCATTTCGTGGGCGGCGCGCTCTTCGCCTTCTGGGGCGGCCTGCTCTGGTGTCTGCTCGGGACCATGATCGGTTACTCCGCCGTGTTCCTCCTCGTGCGCCAGCTCGGGTTGCGCGATTCCATCCTGCGCAAACATCCCGCGTGGCAGAAGCTCGCCGCCAAACTCAGGCACAACACCGTTCCCGCCGTCATCGTCTTCCGCCAGATCCCGTTGCCCGGCATCGTCACCAACACCATCCTAGCGCTCTCGCCGATCCGGCGCCGCGAATTCTTCCTCGGCACCGCGGTGGGGCTGGTTCCCGAAGCCGTGCCCGCGACTCTCATCGGCACCGGGTTCCGCAAGGAACAGATTGGCATGACCCTCGCGTACCTCGTGGGCGCGGTCGTGCTCTTCATCGTGGTCTGGATCGCCTGGGGCATCTACACCCGCCGCATGGCCGCGCGGGAGGCGATGCAGGATAAAAACGGCCAGCCTTAGTCCGAAACTAGGCAGTGGCCGGTAGGGCGCGACCGCTGGGCGCGCCGCCGACGTTCTCGAACGGGCCGCCGCGGCTACTTCATCGGCGAGAAATCCGTCGGCTGCAGGTACACCGCCTTGACGCCGTCCTTGACGGTCAGCG
>CAZAAF010000327.1:755-5891 GCA_964482575.1 uncultured Verrucomicrobiota bacterium
CTCCGGATCGGCGCGGAACTTGGTGAGGGACGCGACGCCGTCCTCCTGGCTCTTGTGGGCGACGATGTAGATGAGCGTGTCGTCGGCACCCTGCTTGGGATCAACGGGCGTCCAGTAGGCGACGTTGGAGATGCCGTGCCGCTCGAACAGCTTGCAGGTGTGGTCGCGAAAACGGGCCAGCAGGTTCGGCAGGTTCTTCCCCGACGCCTTGTAGATGCGCAGTTGGAACTTGCGCGCCGGCGCGGCGCAATAGGGTTTCACTTCCGGCGAGAAATACGTGGCCTTCATGAAGACGCTTTCGATCTTCTCGACGAGCTTGCCGTTCGCCTCCGTCTTCTTGAAGTAGGCCTGGCGTTCGGGGTCGTCCATGAACGTTTTCCAGGACGCCTTCGCGGCGTCGCGACTGGGGAACGCCAGCACATAGACGAGCTTGTTGTCCGGGTTCTCCGCCGGCAGCCAGTAGCCGATATTGGTCATCCCGTGTTTCTCAAAATTCTTGCAGGTATAGTCGCGGAAACGCGCCACCAGCGCGTCGAGCTTGCCCGGCGCGGCGTAGTAGGTCCGCAGTTCAAAGCATCGCTCCTCCGCCACCTGCCCGGCGGGGACGGCGACAAGGACGGCCAGTGACATCAACGCGAAGGGGAGGATCTGCAGGATCGATTTCATGGTGAGCCCGTTCTTAGCAGCGCCGCCCCGGCGATGCGAGGTGTTTTTTGCGATGGTCACGTGGCGGTTTTACTGGTTTCATGGCGTCCGTTCGCCGTCAACATCACGCGAACCATGAAATACATCCTCGCCCTCGACCAAGGCACCACCAGTTCGCGCGCCATCGTCTTCGACGCCATCGGCAACGTCGTGGCCACCGCCCAGAAGGAGTTCCGCCAGATCTTCCCGAAGCCCGGCTGGGTGGAACACGACGCGCGGGAAATCTGGGCCACGCAGTTGTGCACGGCCACCGAGGCCCTCGCCCGGGCGGGGCTCAGCGCCCCCGACATCGCGGCCATCGGCATCGCCAACCAGCGCGAGACCACCGTCGTCTGGGACCGCAAGACCGGCGTGCCCGTGCATCCCGCCGTCGTCTGGCAGGACCGCCGCACCGCCGCCGCCTGCGACCGGATCAAGGCGGACGGCCTGTCGCCCACCATCCGAAAGAAGACCGGCCTGGTGGTGGACGCCTATTTCTCCGGCACGAAGCTCGACTGGATCCTGCGCCATGTCCCCGGGGCGCGCGCCCGGGCGCGGGCCGGCGAGCTGGCGTTCGGCACCGTTGACTCCTGGCTCGTCTGGAACCTCACCGGCGGTCGCGTCCATGTGACGGATGCGAGCAACGCCTCGCGCACCATGCTGTTCAACCTCAAGACGGGCGACTGGGATGACGACCTGCTGCGGCTGCTCAACGTGCCGCGCGCCATCCTGCCGGCAGTGCGTTCCTCGAGCGAGGTGTACGGCGAGACGACCCTCTTCGGCGCGGCGATCCCCATCGCCGGCATCGCGGGCGACCAGCAGGCGGCGCTCTTCGGCCAGGCCTGCGCCCGGCCCGGCATGGTGAAGAACACCTACGGCACCGGCTGCTTCATGCTGATGAACACGGGCGCGAAGCCGATGATCTCCCGGAACAACCTGCTCACCACCGTGGCCTGGCGCCTCGGCGGCCGGACCGAGTTCGCGATCGAGGGCAGCATCTTCATCGCCGGCGCGGTCGTGCAATGGCTCCGCGACGGCCTCGGCATCATCCGCTCCTCCGCGGAGATCGAATCGCTCGCCGCCCGCGTCCCGGACACCCACGGGGTCTATCTGGTGCCGGCGTTTGCGGGCCTCGGCGCGCCCCATTGGGACGCCTACGCGCGCGGCCTGCTCGCGGGCCTCACCCGCGGCACGACGTCCGCCCACATCGCGCGCGCGGCGCTCGAGGGCATCGCCTTCCAGGTGGCCGACGTGCTGCGGGCGATGGAGGCCGACGCGGGCATCCGCTTGAAGGAACTCCGCGTGGACGGCGGCGCGTCCGCCAACAACCTGCTCATGCAGTTCCAGTCCGACCTGCTCGGCGTGCCCGTGGTGCGGCCGAAGGTCACCGAGACCACGGCGCTGGGCGCGGCGTATCTGGCCGGGCTCGCCGTGGGGCTTTGGAAGGACCGCCAGCAGATCGCCGCCCAATGGCAGGTGGACCGCTGTTTCAAGCCCGCCATGAAACCCGCGCAACGCCGCCGCCACATGGCGGGCTGGCAGAAAGCCCTCGCCCGCGCCCAACACTGGGAGGACGCGGGCGATTGACCGTGCGGTCGCGGGCGCCGGTCAGCCGGCGCTGGCCTTCTCCATCGGCACGCCGTTGAGCTTCGCCTGCAGGAAACCTCCGCGCAGGTTGGCCACGTTCTCGAAGCCGTGCCCGTGCAGCGCGCAGGCGGCCAGATAACCGCGCAACCCCTTCTGGCAGTACGCCACGATCCGGCCTTCGCGCGGCAGTTCGCCCAGCCGGTCGCGCAACTCCGGCAGCGGGATGTTCACCGCGCCCGCCAGTTGGCCATACTCCTCCAGCTCGTCGGCGTCGCGCACGTCGAGCACGAACTCGCCCGCCGGACGCCAGCTCTCCGGCGCCACGGTCGCCACATCGCCGCGCGCCACGTGGCTCGCGACGAAGCCGGCGACATTGACCGGGTCGTTGGCCGAGCCGAACGGCGGCGAATACGCGAGGTCGAGGTCCTCAAGGTCGAACACGCTCATCTTCGCGGCAATCGCCGTCGCCAGCACGTCAATGCGCTTGTCCACGCCGTCCTCGCCGAGCACCTGCGCGCCGAGCAGGCGGCCCGTGCCGTCCTCGGCGATCAGCTTGATCATCAGCGGTTTCGCGCCGGGATAATACCCGGCATGACTGTTGTCGCGCGTCAGGCTGGTGAAGAAGCTGAAGCCGGCCTTCGACGCCTGGGCGCTGTTGAGCC
The DNA here is from genome assembly GCA_964482575.1 of uncultured Verrucomicrobiota bacterium. GTDB lineage: Bacteria > Verrucomicrobiota > Verrucomicrobiia > CAIQCK01 > CAIQCK01 > CAIQCK01. The sequence continues at coordinate 3,689 of CAZAAF010000327.1, forward strand.
CGGTGAACGCCGCCGTCATGTGCAGCACCCGCACGATGGACGTGCCCAGTGCGCCGCGATACGTCAGCTTCGCGCCCGCCGCGTTCGCCCCGGCGATGCGCCCCTGCCGGTTGGCCGGGCCCGCGAGCGGAATCCGCACCCGCGCGCCCGTCAGGGAATGGATCGTCTCCGCCGCGTCGCCGACCGCATAGATGTCGGGATCGGAGGATTGCATCCGGCCGTTGGTCTTCACCCCGCCGGTGACGCCGATGTCGAGGCCGGCGGCCTTGGCCAGTTCCACCTCCGCCTGGACGCCGACGCTCAGCAGGATCAAGTCCGCCGGCAGCGAACTGCCGTCGGCGAACTCGACGCCGGTCTTTGTGAACGCCGTCGCCGTGGCGCCGGGCTTCAACTCGAAATCCCCGCGCCGGACCTGGTGTTGCAGATGATTCGCCATGTCGTCGTCGAGCAGCGGCAGGATGTGCGGGTTCCGCTCGACGATGGTCACATGCATCCCGCGCCGATGGAACGCCTCGGCCATTTCCAGGCCGATGAAGCCGCCGCCGATGATCACCGCGCGGCGCGGCTGCCGCGCGTTCAAAAACGCCGCGATGCGATCCATGTCGGGAATGTCCCGCAACGTGAACACGTGCGGCAGGTCCACGCCCGGCAGCCGCGGCACCACCGGTTGCGCGCCCTGGCTCAGGATGAGTTTGTCGTAGCGTTCGTCGCGCTCCGCACCGTCCGGGCCCTTCACGCGCACCGTCTTGGCGGCGCGGTTGATCGCCACCACCTCGTGGTTCACGTGCGCGTGGATGCGCGAGCGCGCCCAGAACGTCTCCGGCTTCATGATGATCAGCTTCTCGCGGTCGCTGATTTCGCCGGCGATGTAATACGGCAGCCCGCAGTTGGCAAACGACACATACGGGCCGCGATCGAAGATGTGAATCTCGGCGGTTTCATCCACACGGCGGGCCTTGGCAGCGGCCGACGCGCCGCCCGCCACGCCACCAACGACGAGAATACGACGGGGAGTTTTCATAAGTTGGGAAGAGAAGTTGGAAATCGTCCGGAGGGAGGTCAGGACGCGACCGTGCAGCACGATTTGGATTCACACGCGGCCTTGCGGTTCCACGGGAGCCGGGCCACGGCCATCGCCAGCGGGCAATAACCGGTGGCGCCGGCCATCAACACGCCGCATCCCATCATCAGCGCAATCCACGCAAACGCCGGGTGCACCCACAGCGCCAGCGCCGCGCCCGCCGCGGTGCATGTTCCGATGATGATCTGCACCTGCCGGCTCAGCGGCAGCACCCGCGTCTCGCCGCGTTCCACCGGCAGCCCCGCGTCAATCCATGCCTGCGTGCCGCCTTCGACGTGCACACACCGGTCGAAGCCCGCCTTCCGGAACTTCTCGATCGCCCGGGCCGCCCGCCCGCCGGACTGGCAGAGGACATAGAGCGGCTGGGTCTTGTCGCTGCGCTGACCGAGGAACGCCTTTGCGTCAAGCTGGTCCAGCGGCAGCAACCGCGCGCAGGCGACGTGTTCGGCGTCGTATTCCGGCTGGGTGCGCACATCGATCAACTCGAGGTGTTGCCCCGCCGTGATTCGTTGGTGGAGGTCTTTGACGCGAATGGATGTTGGGGTGTCTGTCATGGTTGGGTTCCTCATGGGGACTTTAACGCGCGTTCGTCGCCCGTGCAACGGGCACGGGGACGGGCGCAACGGTGGAGGGCACAGGGGCCTTCCGGTTGAAAGCAATGAAATACAGCACGGGGACGGCCATGCGGCTGATCAGCAGCGAGGCGATTTCGCCGGCCATCAACGAAATCGCCAGACCTTGGAAGATCGGGTCGGCCAGGATCACCGCGGCGCCCACCACCACGGCCAGCGCCGTCAGCAGCATCGGCCGGAATCGCACAGCGCCGGCATCCACCACGGCTTCGGCCAGCGGCATCCCCTCCGCCAGGCGCAGCTCGATGAAGTCCACCAGAATGATGGAGTTGCGGACGACGATCCCCGCGCCCGCCATGAAACCGATCATGGACGTCGCGGTGAAGAACGCGCCCATCGCGCCGTGGGCCGGCAGGATGCCCACCAGCGAGAAGGGGATCGCCATCATGACCACCATCGGCGTCACAAACGACCGGAACCAGCCCACCATCAGGATGAAGATGAGCACCAGGCACGCCGCGAACGCCGACCCCATGTCGCGGAACACCTC
>CAZAAF010000328.1:0-5889 GCA_964482575.1 uncultured Verrucomicrobiota bacterium
GGCTCCGTTCCGGCCGATTGGCGATATTGAAACCCACGACCGCACGCCACCGCCGCAGGTGATCGAACGCGCCCACGGGGCCGAAATCGTGCTGACCAACAAGACGGTGCTCCATCGCGCCGATATCGCCGCCCTGCCGCGGTTGCGTTACATCGGCGTGCTGGCCACGGGGTACAATGTGGTGGACATCGAGGCCGCGCGCGAGCGGGGCATCCCCGTCTGCAACGTCCCGGAATACGGCACCGCCAACGTCGCCCAGGCCGCCTTCGCGCTCCTGCTCGAACTCACCCACCGCACCGGCCATCACGCCCAAACCGTCCGCGAGGGCCGCTGGACCGCGTCGGTGGATTTCTGCTACTGGGATTTCCCGCTGGTGGAATTGCAGGGGCTCACGCTGGGCATCGTCGGCTACGGGCGGATTGGCCGCGCCGTGGGCCGGATCGGCCGCGCCTTCGGGATGCGGGTGCTGACCGTGGACAGTCGCTCGGAACGCACCGGTGACGCCGACACCCGGTTCGTGGACCTCGACACGCTGTTCCGCGAAAGCGATGTTGTGACCCTGCACTGTCCGCTCACGCCGGAGACGAAGGAAATCATCAACGCCTCGCGGCTGGCCCTGATGAAGCCCACGGCGTTCCTCATCAACAACGCGCGCGGCGGGCTCGTCAACGAGGCCGACCTCGCCGATGCCTTGAATCACGGCCGCCTGGCGGGCGCGGGACTGGATGTGCTCTCTGTCGAGCCGCCCACGGCTGGCAACCCGCTCCTGCACGCGAAGAATTGCATCATCACGCCGCACATCGCCTGGGCCACGCGCAACGCACGCCATCGGCTCCTGAACGTGGCGGCGGACAATGTCCGTGCCTGGTTGAACCACCAGCCGCAAAACGTGGTCAACGGCGTGCAAATATGAACGGCACGCCCGACATCCTGTCGCGCCGCGTGCGCCGCCTCGCGTTCGCAGTCGTGTGCGGCGTCGCGGCCGTGTGCGGCGCCGGAGGTCTCGATTCCATGACATCATCCTTTCAATGGCGTTCCCTGCCGGCCATCCCCGACCGCGAGGGTTTTGCCGGCCCGTTCGCCGGCGTGACCGGCGGCGTGCTGGTCGTCACGGGCGGCGCGAACTTCCCCGACAAGCGCCCCTGGGAGGGCGGCACGAAGGTCTGGTATGACCGCGTGTTTGTGCTGGAGAAGCCGGACGGCGCGTGGACGGCCGCGGGCCGCCTGCCGCGTCCGCTCGGCTACGGCGTGTCGGTGGACACCGGCGACGGGATTGTCTGTGCGGGTGGCAGCAATGCCCGGGGACACTTCGCGGATGTTTTCCGGCTGGCGCTCGTGGACGGAAAGGTCGTGATCACGCCGCTCCCGCCGTTGCCGCAGCCGTGCGCGAACATGGGCGGCGCTGTCGTGGGCAACACGTTGTACATCGCGGGCGGCATCGCGACGCCGTAATCCACCGCGGCCTTGAAGACGTTCTGGGCGCTTGACCTTGGCAACGCCAGGGCCGGCTGGCGCGAACTGGAGCCGTGGCCCGGCCCGGGGCGGATGTTGTTCGCGGCGGCCGCATGCGACGGGTCGTTCTTCCTTCTGGGCGGCACGGCGTTGCACGCGGGCAAGGATGGCAAACCGGAGCGCGATTATTTGCGGGATGCCTATCGCTACACGCCGGGGCGCGGCTGGCGGCGAATCGCCGACCTGCCGCGCGCGTCAGTGGCCGCACCGTCGCCCGCGCCGGTGATCCAGGGCCGGGTGTTTCTATTGCGCGGTGACGATGGCACGCAGGTCCACACGCCGCCAGGCGCGCATCGGGGATTCCCGCGCGACCTGATGGTGTACGACCCGACGACGGATGCGTGGAGCGGGGCGGGCGACATGCCCATGGCCAACGTCGTCGTCCCGTGTGTCGCGTGGCGCGGCGGGTTTGTGATTCCGAACGGCGAGAAGAAACCGGGCATTCGGTCGCCTGAAGTCTGGACTTTTGCGCCGCCATCCTCACACTGAACCTCATGACCCGCATCGCATCCAAAACCACCGGCTACGCCTGGGCTGTGGTGGCGCTGCTCTGGCCGGTGGCCCTGTTGAACTACCTCGACCGGCAGATGCTCTCGACCGTCCGCGCCTCGATCCGGGCCGACATCCCCAGCATCGCCAACGACGCGCAATTCGGCGTGGTGATGGCGTTGTTCATGTGGAGCTACGCGCTCCTCAGCCCCGTTGGCGGCTACCTTGCGGACCGGTTCAACCGGCGCTGGATGGTCATCGGCAGCCTCTTCGTCTGGTCGGCCGTGACATGGCTCACCGGCCACGCGCACACCTACGGCGAAATGAAATTCTTCCGCGCGCTCATGGGCATCAGCGAGGCGTGCTACATCCCGGCGGCCCTCGCGCTCATCGCGGACTTCCATCCCGGCAACACGCGGGCGAGGGCGGTGGGCATCCACCAGAGCGGCATCTACGTGGGCCTTGCGCTCGGCGGCATCGGCGGGTACATCGCGCAGTTGAGCACGTGGCGCAACTGCTTCATCTGGTTCGGCGCGGCGGGCGTGGCGTACGCCGTGGTGTTGATGCTCACGCTGCGCGATGCGCCTCCGGTCGATGACCCGACGGGGCAGAAGCCGGCGCGCGTTACGCTGGGCGACACGTTGCGGGCGTTATGGTCGCAGCCGTCGTTCTGGATTCTCGTCGTCTATTTCACGCTGCCCGCCATCGGCGGCTGGGTGGTGAAGAACTGGCTGCCGACCTTCCTCGCCGATGCGTTCAAGCTGAAGGAAGGGCCTGCCGGCCTCTCCGCCACGATCTACGTGCAGGCCGCGTCGTTTGCCGGCGTCCTGCTCGGCGGCGCGCTGGCCGACCGCTGGATGCAGACGAGCCTCCGGGGCCGCCTCTACACCACCGCGCTGGGCGCGGCGTTGTGCGTGCCGGCGCTGCTCGGCCTCGGCGCGGCGTGGAGCATCGGCTCGGCGATTGCCTGCATGGTCCTGTTCGGCATCGGCTGGGGATTTTTCGACTGCAACAACATGCCCATTCTCTGCCAGATCGCCCGGCCGGAACACCGCGCCACCGGCTACGGGTTCATGAACCTCGTCAGCATCGCCGCGGGCGGCGGCGCCACGGTCGTGCTCGGCTGGATGCGCGACGCCGGCATTTCGTTTTTTGTCGCGTTCGCGCTCTGCGCCCTGGTTGCGGGGATCGCCGCCGTCCTGGTCCTCTTCATCAAGCCGAAGACGGCGTAGTCAGGAGACGGGGATGGAAGACGATGACGGGGGAGCGGGAGACGGTGGCTGGCGGGTCCAGGCGGCAAACAGCCAGGCACCGGCTGCCAGCAGCGCGACCCCGATCAGGTCGAACCAGAACGGCTGGAATTCCGCGAGGGCGCCCTGGGGCGAATTGAGATTGAACCCGCTGATGTGGAAAGGCAGAAACGACGAGCACAGGATGCAGCCGTTGGCCAGCGCGTGGCCGGCCAGACACGGCAGCAACGAGCGGGTCCGCACAAACCACCATCCGAATTGCAGCCCCAGCACCAGGGCGGTGGTCATCTGCCAGGGATTGAGGTGCATCAGCGCGAACAGGATGGATGAAACCACCACCGCGGTCAGCGTGGAGTACCGGCTCAGAAAACCGCGCAGGATCAATCCCCGGAAGAGCAATTCCTCCGTCAACGGGGCCACGACGGCCAGCTCGCAAAACGATCCCCAGAAACCATGCTTGGCCGTGACCAGATCGACAAAGATTTTCTCGAGCCATCGCGGCATCGGCATCAGGTATCGCACCCAGTTGTCCGCTTCGGACAACAGGATGGACGTGCCCAGTATCGACAGGATGACCGGCAGCGCCAGGGCCGGCCGCACCGGCTTCAGGGGGAACACCTCGCGGAAGGGCGCCCGGGTGAAGAGGGCGCCCACGACAATGACCGAGCCGGTCGCCACGAGCGAGATGCAGGCCATGACTCCCGGTTGTTCCACCCATTTCGTCTTGAGAAGGGCATCCACCACGGCTACCGGGATGACCAGGCCGATCATCAAGGCGAGGGCTGCCACGACCAGCAGCAGGGCGTATCCGAAACCTGGAAACTCTCGTTGGCGTTCCATTGCGCTCCTTGAATTTGAACTTCCCGAAGTCCCGCGCGCCGGCGTTCGCGACACGCGTGTGGCGACGATTGACGATTCACCGGCGCTGCGCCACACTACCCTCACGAATTTCCCATGAACAACAAAATATTGCTCCAAGGTCTCATTGCCGCGCCGCACACGCCGTTTGCCGCGGACGGCTCGCTCCACCTCCCCGTCGTTGAAAAGCAGGCGGCCCGCCTGCTGGCCGACGGCGTCACCACGGTTTTCGTCGGCGGCACCACCGGGGAAACCCATTCCCTCACGGTGGATGAACGGCGCGCTCTCGCCAGGCGCTGGGCCGAGGTTGCGCGCGGCACGAAGCTGAAGGTCATCATCCATGCCGGCTCAAACTGCCTCGCCGACGCCCGCGCGCTGGCCGCGCAGGCCCAGGAACTCGGCGTCGCGGCCAACCCCCCGATGCCGCCCTGTTATTAAAAACCCGCCCCCGTGGACAAGGTGGTGGACTGCATGGCGGAGATCGCGTCGGCCGCGCCCGCGCTTCCGTTCTACTATTACGACATCCCCGTGTTCACCGGCGTCACGCTGCCGTCGTCGCAATTCCTGGAAAAGGGCGTTCAGCGCATCCCGAACCTCGCCGGGCTCAAGTTCACCAACAATAACATGATGGAATACCAGCTCTGCCTGCGGGCGGCGGGCGGCGCGCTCGACGTGGCGTTCGGGTATGACGAGATGTTGCTGGCGGCGCTGGCGATGGGTGCGCGCGGGGCGGTGGGCAGCACCTACAATTTCGCCGCGCCCGTGTATCACCGGCTCATCGCGGCCTTCCAGCGCGGCGATTTCGACGCGGCGCGGCAGGAGCAATTCCGCTCCGTGCAACTGATCCAGGTGGCCGTCCGCTACGGTTTCATGGGCGCCACCAAGGCGATCATGAAGATGATCGGCGTGGACGTCGGCCCGGCGCGGCTGCCGAACGGGAACCCGACGGCGGAGCAGGTGGGCCAGTTGCGTGGCGACCTGGACAAACTCGGCTTCTTCGACTGGATCCGCTCGTAAGCGGTGCGCTGCATGAAGGCGATGCTCCGGTTCCTGGCGTGGTCGGCCTTCGCGGCCGTTGCCGCTGCGGAACCGCCGGCGTCGCACAACCTGGCAGCGCTGGAACGGTCCTTTTGGGTGAACGCGTCGCTGGCATCCCCGGCGCGCGGTTACTGGGGCGCGGCGTTCGGCGGGGCGAAACAGCCGACGGAGGCTGAGATCGTCAACGCGGCGCGTGCGCTCACCCGGGATGCCGCGGCGAACCGCCTGTACCTCATCCACCATCGCGAGCTTCCACCCGAGGCCGCGCGCGAGGTGTTGGCCGCGTGGCGCCGGGCGTGCCCGCCGGAGGTGGAGCTGGTGCCCACGCTGGTGCTGCGCATGTATGACAAGGGGCAGACGCCGGTCTTCACCGCCGATGAACTGGCGGCGTGGTGCGCCTTTTTCAAAACGGACCTCCGGGCGCGTCGCGTGGCCGTGTATGACGTATACGCCGGGCGCGATCAGGGGGAGGGACTGGCCGTCCTGGCGAAACAGTTCCCGGACGGTCTCGTGCGCGTGGGGCTTCAGCCGGGCGAGACGCTGACGCCGCCATTTGTCGCCGCCGTCGAAGACACCTGGAGCGGCCTCTGCCATGGCTTGACCCACGCCGACTGGCGCTCGGCCGGTTTCGGCGCGGAGACGCTCCGCCGGTGGGTCGCCGCGCGGAACCGCGGCGGGATGCCGGTGGCGTGGGACCTGGTCACGGTGGCGTGGGATTATTCCGTGACGAAGCACGGCGAAT
>CAZAAF010000329.1:0-5882 GCA_964482575.1 uncultured Verrucomicrobiota bacterium
ATGGATGTCGCGGAGTGTAGAGCCTCACCATGGCAGCGCAAACGAAAAACCCATTGCGACATCTGCCGCGCGTTCCCCTTCACCACCGTCTTCGTCGTTATTTCAACGGTTTGATCCGGATATTTCGGAAGTCCACCGGGCTTTGCTGTCCTTGCAACATGATGGGACCGAGTTGATTCTCGTTCGCGCTCATGGCACCCGCTGTAATGAACGGCAATTCAGCGTCGGCAATGACGGTCCTGCCATTGAGGCACACCGTGACGCGTTTGCCGGCGAGCTTCACATCAGCCGTTTGCCACTCCATGGTGGGGCCGCTGGCATTCTCACTGGGTGGGATCAGGTTGAAGATGGCACCCGTGCTGCGCAATGAGGGTCGTTTGCCGCGGTCGGCCAGAAGCTGGATTTCGTAACGGCCGCGCAGATAAACGCCGCTGTTGCCGCCGCCGGGAAGCCGGTACTCGAAATGCAGTTCGAAATCGGTAAACTTCTCGATGGTGGCAAGGTCGCAGCCCGCCGCCATGTTTACCAACACCCCGTTCTCAGCTTTCCATCCGCTTCGTTTGCTGTTCCGGTCGTTATCGGGGTGTACCTTCCTCCACCCGTTGAGGTCCTTGCCATTAAAGAGGGAAATGAATCCGTCGGCAGTCTCGGCAGCCGTCCCCTGGCATGTGCAAAGGGCGAAGATAGCGATGCCCATCATCAACCCGCATGTGTTCTTCATGAAATCTCCTTGTATCTGCAATCGCACGTATCCTTGGTGTCGGCGGAATTGTAAGCGGCCAGTGGCAGCGGACAAGCGCAAACCGCCCGCAGGCCTGCCCGTTACTTCGCGACGTTGAGAACGAAATCCACCAGTTCGCGGCACTCGAAGAACGAGGGTGATCCCTTGTGACCCTCGCCGGGAATGATCTTCACGGTGATTTTTCCACCGCCGGCTTCATTGCGTTCCTTGAGCAGGCCGGTGTTCTCCTTGAAAGGCACCACCACATCGGCGTCGCCATGCACGATAAACACCGGCACCTGGTTGGCGAGCAAGCCTTGCAGGTGATGGATGGGATTGAGTTCCTCCAGCCGGGCCTTGAACTCGCTCTCCGTCAGGCCGTAATCGGCGAGCGTGACGGCCATGTTTTTCATGGGCCAACTGGCCAGATTGCACACGGGATAAACGCCCACCAACGCCCGCACATGAGCCGGGTTCCGGACGGCCCACGCCAGCATCATCAGTCCCCCGCGACTCTGGCCGAACAGGATGGGTTTGGGCGAATACCCCCGCTGGACCATCGCCTCGTAGAACCGGGTGAACTTCGCCGAGCTGGCCGGTGAACCGCGGACCTCGCCGAGATCAAAACCGGCAATGCTGATGCCCGCCTGCAGGAAACGATCCATGTAGAGCGTCCGCTGGGAGATGGACATGCCGCCCTTCAACGCCGGCGCATACCAGACCCATGGCCTGGGCTTTGCCGCCCCGGGCGCGGCATAGAGACAGGCCTTGTGACCCTCCACATCGAAGGTGTCCGCAACACGCGGCGGCTGGCCATCGGCGGCCATGCCCCATGAGACGGATGAAAACCACAGTGCCACCAGCAGAGACCATCGGCACATGGGATGGATAATAGGGATGATATTCATGGATGTTTAGTGTGCCTGCAACCGCCATACCCGGCAACGGCGGATGATGTCCCGGGTTTGAGAGCGTGTCAGGGCATCCTGACTCACCAATCCGGCCCCCGGTTCCTCGAACTTGATCGGGATGTAGTACGAATCCAGCCGATCGGCCGCGGCCTCCACAGCCCGCCATGCGTCCTCGGCCGCCGGCTTGTCGTCACGACAGAGCGCGTCGTGATAGCTCACCAGCGCGGTCATCACCTCCATCGTATCGATGCCATACCGCAACAGCCGCCGGTCTTCACCCAACCGCCATTCATAGCGCGCTCCCTCCTGCTGCGCGCGCGCTTCCGCGGGATTGACGGCCACCGCCTGTTTTCCGGTTTTGGGTTGCACCCGCGATTTTTCCCCGGCGCGAACCGCCTCCAACAACGTCCGGGCCTGTTGCATCAACTGCTGCGAATGCCGGCCATGCTCCACAACCCTTTGCGGCGTCATCGAATGATAACCAATCGCGAGAGGCGTGGCGGGCTTGCCGCCGTTCCATCCAAGCAGCCGCGTGAGGACACTGTCTCGAGCCCATGAACGCCATTCCGCAATATCGAGCCACGATTCTTCGAGAAGGTCATAGACGCGCCGCATGTCGTTCGCATACGGGCCATACCACAGATTGAAGTATTCGTTCAAAAAGGCGTCCACATCCGTGGACGTATCCCAGCAAAGCTGGGCATACAGGGATTCCGTCAGGGATCGCATCCCCCAGTTCACCAGCGGCACATGCATGTAGGTCATCCCCGTCGCGCCCATCGCGCGGTATGCTGGCAAATCCCGCCGGATGCGTGTGGTAAACAACAAAGGCAGGTCCTCCCATTTCGAGACGTTGTAATACTCGCCGATGGCCAGCGGCAAAGCCGGTTTCCGACTGAAATAGCTCGACAGCGATTCGCGATAAAACCTGTTCGTGGAACAATGGCTGTCGGCAAAATCATGCGCGTAGCAACGGTTGATAGGGTAAAAAACCCCGTAATCCCCTTTCTCAAGCAGATTCGCCGGCACGGGTTTCTCCGGTCCTTGAATGGTGGAGGTCCCCTCGTAACAGCACATCCCAATCTGCACGTCATGATCCAGCCGTCCGTCCCGGCGTGCCTGGTCGAGATAGCGGCGCATCGCCGAGATGCAGAACAGCATCTGGTCGGTGCCGTTGCCCAATTTCCGGCACTCCGCGCAGGTGCAACAACTGCCCCATGTGTCGAATCCCCAGACATAAACCCGGTCAGCCTCTTTCCACGCCCCACCGAGATAACGCAGGAGTTCACTCCCGAGGAATTCAAACAACTCCGGCTGGGACATGCAGAACTGCGTCCGCAGCGCACGCTGTTTCACCCGCTTCCCGTCAGTGGGCAATCCGTACCACGACTCATGCTCCTCCCACAGCGTTCTGCCGGACGGCAGCACCCGGCTCGGATTGAGAATCGCCTCGAAAATATGGCCGCCGGAGACCATGGACAAACCGAGCTTGCGGGCGAGCGCACCGGTGTTGGGCCGGTAACCGCCGGCGTCGAGCCGGTTGCGAACCATCCAGAGCGTCAGATCGGTTGACTCCTTGGAGACGCCTTCAAAATCGAAACCGCGCCCGAGCGCAAACGACGGGAGAAACTCCCTGCCGTCGGGCGGCAGGCGTAGTTCCTCGATCCGCAAAGGCGCAATCTCCCCCATCCTGCCCGGTGCATACCAGCGCCAGCCCTGCAATCGCAGCAACTCATAGACTCCATACATCAGGCTGATCCGGTTTTGTGCGGACAGGACAAGTCCATTCCCGCTGCGGGCAAAGGAGAACTTCTCCACGCGGCTGGCCGGATCGGAAATGCGCAGTTCAATGAAAAATCCCGTTGGCGGGCGCTTGTCGGAGAAAACAACCGAAACATCCCGAAGCGTCTCGGCGAGATAATGCTGCAGTTCCGTGGCGGCAAAGGCGGACGTGCAGCGAGCCGCCTTCTCCATGTCGCGCCGGAAATCGATCGCCTCCTCCTGCTGCGCCCACACGGCCGTTTCCTGTTCCGCCCCGGCAAAGGGCACGACGACCGTGATGGTCCTGGAATCGACCGCCGCCTGCGCATCCGATGCGCCGGCCGCCATGACCAGGCAGCCGATCAAGCCGGTCAAAAGCACAGGGACCATCCTTCTGTTAAGAGTCATGATTTGGTTCCTCTCTCTGGTTCCTGTCACGCAATCCGGGCCTGGATTGCCGCCAGGACTTCACTGCTTGTGCTGCACTTTCAAGGCCTCGATTCGCGACTTGATGTCCGGGTCTTCCAATTGCTTGCTGGGCGGGTTGACGGAAATGAAGCCGGGTTCCTTGAAATGGTAGGTCTCACTCGTGTCGCAGGGATAGGCGTGATAAACCGGCGCGGGCACTCCATGTTCCATCATCGCCTTGAGCTTGTCCAAATGGGTTGTGTAAACGTCACGCGGACAGGCGTTTTCCTTCGCACAAAGGGTGGCGGCCATGCCGATGACTTCGCCCAGCATGCCCAGGGTGCGCTGGACGCGAACGGCGGAAAACGCCACATGGGACGCACTGAGGTCGCGTCCACCCAGGAAGAGGTTGTTGACATCCCGGGCATAGAGGCAGCGATAGGGAACCTGATAGGGCCGGACAATGCCGCGATGATAGGCGCAGGAACGGAAAGGCTCCTCAAATTTCCGCGCATTCTCCGGATCGGGGAAATGCAAATCCAGGCTCCAGGTGATGGACCCCGTCGCATCGGGATAGGCGACATGGTTCTCGATGTCGTTCTGGGTCAGGACATGATCGCCAACCACCCGGTAACTCTCACGTTTACCCCCCAGAGGCGAAACCCAGACCAGCGTGTCCGAAGCCCACTCGGCCTTGCGGCTCGAGTGATTCTTCAGGAAGGACCAGTTGGCATAGGTGATCATCAACGCATAGTCGCGGATGTACTCGGTTTCCTCGGCCTGGTTGCGGTATTGGCCCGTCTCCCATTCCCAATCGCCACTGCGAATGTAGTAGGCATTCTCCTCATTGAAAGCAATGCCCCAATCCACGTCGGGGAAACCCGTCGGCTGGGCGGCCTTCTTCGAATACCAGACCACCGACAGGCCCATGACCTGATTGTCCGCCTTTTCCGGTGCGAGCGATTCATGGAAGGTCTGGCGTGATTCGCGCCCGTACATGACCGCCGCCCCCATCCGGCGGGCCACGACTGCATCCCCCGTGCAATCGGCAAACAGCCGGGCTTTGTAGCGGGTCTCGGCCCCCGTGCGGGTATGGCGGCTGATGACCGCCCTGATTTTGCGGGGATCGTCCGCGGCCTTGTCCACGGCAAAGACGCGCTCATTGAGGACGAGCTTGTAACGATTGCGTGGACAGAGCCGGAAGACGTTTTCCTTGCGGGCATCCTCGAAAGCCTCGGCCGGATACGCGCCGGGACCGCCCACGACGGGCGCGATCTCCGTCACCACGCTGCCCAGTTTCATATACGGCGCCACCTGGGCGAAGCCGCCCAGACCGACGCGGATTTCGGAGCTGTTGTTGCCGCCCAACACCGACCGGTCCTGTATCAACACCACCCGTGAACCCGTCCGTATGGCCGCAATCGCCGTGCAAATACCGGCCATGCCACCGCCGACCACCGCCAGATCATATTCCACCGGATCGTCCTTGCAGACGATGTTCTGAAGTTTCCGGCGAAAATCGGCCAGTTCCTGTTTCTCGTTCCCGGGGCGCGCCTGTGCATCCATCGTCAGGTAGAGCGCGTCGCAGCGACCGTTGAACCCGGTCAGGTCGTGCAACGCGATGCTGGCTCCGCCTTTTTCCAGGCGCACCGAACCCGCCTTCTGCCAGCTCCAGACACTCCCGTTGGTTCCCAGAGTCCCGTCCAGGGCTTGTCCATTGACCAGGACCTTGAATGTGCCCGCGGGCGTGCCGCGCTTCCACGGCGGCGTCCAGTCCCGGGGGCGCGCCCAAACAGTCCACTCGCCCGACTCGGGAATGCGGCAAACCGTCTCGGCATCCTGAACGGGAATCCCCATGCCGTGGGCCATGAGATAGGCCGACCCCATTTGATCCATCGACTGTTGATCAATCACCCACCCGCCTAGCTTGTCGAAGGACTCCGCTTCGAGGAACAACTCGCGTTCCGCGCCCGCCACCATTCCGGCGAGCATGCAGAAACCAAAACAAAGCGACAGGAAGCGAAGAAATGGGAGTTTCAATTCGGTCTGCATGGTTGCCTTGAGCTCCTTCATGGGCGGTT
>CAZAAF010000330.1:0-5866 GCA_964482575.1 uncultured Verrucomicrobiota bacterium
CACCGATGACGAGGAACAACAGGCGGAGGCCGGGGCATGGGGCGGCGGGGCAAACAGAACGGCTGCATACCGGTCCATGACACGGTCCCAGTTGGCGTTGTCCCGTGCATAGCGCTGTCCGGCCAGGCCTTTCGCGGTCAACACCGCTTGCGGCGATTGTTCCAGTTCGGCAAACAGGGCAGTCCACTCCATTTCATCCGCCGCAAGCCATCCCCCCTCGCAATGACGCACCGCCGTGGCCGTGGCCAGACAATCGCGATGGGCCGCCACCGGCCGGGCGCGCAACCAGGCTTCCATCATGACGCGCGAGTAACTTTCATTCTCGCTGGGCTGGAAAAGCGCGCAGCAATGATCCAACAACGCCAGCTTGTCAGGTTCCGAAACCACGCCCACATCGAACGCCTCGCCCCACAGATCGCCCACCTCCACCCGGCCGGTTCCAGCATAGACGAGCTTCAGACGTGAAGACGGCTGTTGATGCTTGAAACGTCGAAACGCCTTCAGCAGCCGATGCGAATTCTTCCCCGGTTCCTTGCGCCCAAGACAGAGCACGTAAGGTTGGCCGCCCACCACGGGCGGACGGGGTTGCCGCTCCGTGGATTCCAACACCTCCGGTACCTCAACCCCTTCGCCCACAACGGTGGACTTGGACACAATGGACGGCCCATAAAGTCGCAAGGACAATTCCAGTTCACCTTCGCTGTTGAACAGGATGCCCCGGGCTTGATGAAAAACACGGGCTACAGGCTGCAGATAGGCGTAGGACTCATCATGAAGACACGGTTGCAGCCAGGCTTTGTCTCGGACCAATGGCAACCCATGAAGAATCGGTCCGTAGAGATACGGCATGAAGATGAAAGCGTGGTAGTCGCCAGCCCTGTCCGCCAGATGGTCCAACAGCGCCGGCGACTTGATCAACTCCTGGCTGAAGATCGCGGCGTCCGCTTCGGTCAACGGACTTACGCCGGGCTTGAGCGCGGTCTTGGGCAGACTGTGAAGGTGGGCGATCACACGGTCGTACGCCTTTCGATCGCGGCGTTTCACAGGGAAACGACGGATGGAAAAGCCCTCCGGCTGACGCGTGAGGCCCGCCGGCAGATGATTGACGGCCCAATCATCGTGGTGCGAATGACACCGCGTGGTGAGGACCTCAACTCCATGGCCGCGCGCCGCCAGGCGCGAGGCGATTTGCCAAGCCTGGGTTTCCGCACCGCCCTTCAGATCGCGACCAAACCACGGGATGACAATCGCTATGGGTTTCATTCAGTGGGGACATCCGTCTGGCCAGCGCGGACACCGGCGTCGGGAGGCTCGATCCCGATGACGGCGTAGTCTTGCGCACCATAAAAGTATTCATTGAACCGCTGCACCATGACGTGGTCGCTGTCCTCGACACGACAGGAAGCATCGTAAGGATGGAGACCAATGATCCGGACATCGATAAAACCCGCATTCTCCATCAAGAACTGCATCAGTCCACACGGCAGCGGGTGCAAGTGGCTGGGATCCATGTAGAAATTATTCGTACCCACCTGCACGTTGCCGGGATTGGGCGTTTCAAAAATCGCAATCCCACCCGGCTGCAGGACGCGCCGCGCTTCAATCACCAACTCCAGCAAGACTGGAAACGGCAGATGCTCGACAAGATGAAAACCAGTCACTGCACCGTGGCTGCGAACGGGCAAGGATCGCAAATGCGCAACGGCGTCGGCCTGAATCACGTCCAATCCCAGCTCCCGGCCGAGGGCCACCATGGTCGTATTCAAGTCCACGCCGCGCGCCGTGAGCTTGTTGTCCTTCAGAAGTTCCAGCCACTCGCCCCGACCGCAGGCAAGATCCAGAACCGGCCGCTCCGGCGTGCCCGCACCCGCCTGAACCAGATAGGGCAGGTATCCCCGAACCTTCTCCTTGATCTCGGCCCGGTTGCCACGGAAGCGGTTCTGGAACGCCACATAGAAGGCGTCGAGGCTGTGTTGTCTGGACTCGGCGGCTTCCACCGCCAGGGCCTTGTGGGACAACCGTTCTTCGGGAGTATCAAGCTTGTCGAGCAATCGAGCCACAATTTGCCTTTGCAGCGCCAGCTCCGCCCGGAAATCGGCGGTCTCCGACCGGAAACGGGCGATGCCCGCTTCCTGCGCTTGTCTGGCCAAGTCCAACCCCGCTTGAAAATCCGCGGCATTCTGCTTCAGTTGCCGTTCCAGCTCACTCGCAATCAACCCCACGGTCTCAATCTGCCGCCGCAGGAGATCCATGACCCGCAACAGTTCACCGTTGACTGAACCTTGATCACGAGCCAGTTGCTGGATCGGCTTGGGAATGCGCGGGTTGACTTTGTTCGCTTCAGAAACCTGATTCAGCGCCTCAGCTATCTCGGCTATCCCCTGTCGCAACCTGGCGGTCAAGACTGGGGTGGGCGAGCTTCCGCCTGTGGAAGAAGGAGGATGGGCGGCCGCCGCGTTCTTTTGGCGTTGAACCTCGGCGCGAACACGCTCCATCAAGTCCTTCACATCAATCTCCGGATTTGCGGATTCCAGCATAATCACGTCCTGGTTTTTCCCGGCCTCCCCGGCCTTGGTCTCACGCTTCCTCGTGGTGAACAGCGATTTCAACCGGCAGATAACAGGTCCCTGCGAACCTGGGTTGCACGCCAGGTACCACGCAAAAAATCAGGGCTTGATCCCACCAGTCATAGTTATCCTGCATGTGGTCGGCATCGCTGTGCAACCCTGTTGTGAGACTGTAGTGCCCAACTCCCAAAGCCAGAGCCGCCACTTCAAAATCCACGACCAGAACCCCGCCAAGTCGCGGAACCAAGGGGACGCCGGCGTGACAGGTGTTGGTGCCGAAGACATCATTGCCGAGCCGGTCCCGGAGCATGATGCCGACGGTCAGTTGCTTCAACGGCTGTTTCACCGTGACACAGACTCGAAACACCACCTTCGAATTGACGTTGACGGCACGCACACTCTTTCCTTCTGAGAACAAGTCCACGGACGAAACAAACGCCTTCCCATTCCCGGATCGAGTCGTCTTCTTCCCGGTGCTCGCCTCTACCAGCCGAATGCCGTAATCCCCCTCCCTTTTGGCAATGACAGCATTGTAATAGTCCAGGATCGTGTCCGGCGCGTCATCGCGAACCGCCATTCCCGAATCCAACAGGATCGCCCGGGTACACAGGGATTTGATCGCCCCGGGGCTGTGCGAAACAAAGAGCAGTGTGGTGCCCTGTCTTTGAAACTCCCGGATTTGGGCAATGCACTTGTGTTGAAAATACACGTCGCCCACCGCCAGCGCTTCGTCAATAATCAGGATGTCCGGGCTCACCTGGGTCAGGACCCCAAATGCCAATCGCAGCGCCATGCCGCTGGAATAGGTTTTGACCGGTTGATCAATGAAATCGCCGATCTCGGCAAAATCGAGGATCTTGTCAAAGCGGGCCTCTATCTCCTTCGGTTGCAGGCCGAGGATGGTTGCGTTCAAGAACGCGTTCTCCCGGCCTGTGAACTCCGGATTGAAACCGCTGCCTAGTTCAAGGAGTGACGCCACACGGCCGACCGTCCGCACACTTCCCTCCGTGGGTTGCAGCGTGCCGGCAACCATTTGCAGCAGGGTGCTCTTGCCGGAACCGTTCAATCCGATGATGCCAACGCTCTCACCGCGCCGGACCTCCAACGAGACATCCCGCACCGCGAAAAAACGCTTGAACGATTTGCGCGAGAGTTCTCCGCACCTCCGCCGGACCGGCGCTGGCAGGAACGGCCACCGTCCGATGTAGCCCATCACCGGCCCGTGCAGACGCGCCGCCGGCGACGCCCAGATGGTGTAGGCCTTCGACAGCTTCTCGACTTGGATGACGGCCTGGGAATTCAAGCTTTTGTGCTATTTCCTGTTGAATTCTTACATGGTTCGACTCAATATTGGAACCAATAGTTTGCCACATATGCCTGTCGTGCATGCATCAGACAAAGGACTTTCCTTCTTGTGGTTCGCAATGCCTTGGAAGATCGTAAGGCATTTGAGCCAACACGGGGCTTTGATCAGGCAGATTACCATGCGCGATCTGCTGATGCGCTACCGCGGTTCATATCTGGGACTCTTCGGGTCGATCGTACGCCCGGTCATGATGTTCGGGGTTTACGCCGTCGTGTTTGGTTGCGTTTTCGAAACCAAACTGGGGACCAGTGCCCATGAATCAAAACTCGACTTCGCGCTCGCGCTTTTTTGCGGACTGACCCTGTTTGATTTTGTTGCGGAGTGCATAGCCCGGGCTCCCATTCTCGTGCTTTCAAATTCCAACTACGTCACCAAGGTCGTATTTCCGTTGGAAATCCTCGGCCTGTCCGTGGTGGGCTCGGCCCTGATCCAGATCGCGGTCAACCTTGTCCCCCTGTTGGCCGGGTTGTGGTGGGCACACGGCACCGTTCCATTCACCGCGCTGTTTTTGCCGGTCATATTGCTCCCGCTGATTTGTTGTTGTTTGGGAACCGTCTGGTTTCTTGCGAGTCTGGGTGTCTTTGTTCGCGACATCAGCAATGTCGTGCCCGTCTTGCTGAACGTCCTGATGTTCGTCAGTGCCATCTTCTACTCGCTCAATAGAGTGCCTTCGGAGTTCCTTCCACTGCTCTTGTTGAACCCGCTGGCCGTGGCAGTTGATCAAGCGCGGAACGCGGTTTTGTGGGGGGTGGCCCCATCGTGGCCGCGGTACCTGTTAATGCTGGCCTTGGGCTGGGGTGCCTTGGCGGCTGGCTACATGTTTTTTATGCGGACCAAACGCACCTTTGCGGACGTCATGTAGTCCACGTGCTTTTTATCGCGGCCTGCCTGCGGTGCACGCGATCAGTTTGCCATCCTTCATCTGATGAATCCAGTCACAGGCCTCGGCCACTTGTTGGTTGTGGGTCACAAGCAGCAACGCCTTGCGCTGCTGCCGCACCAGGTCTGTCAACAGATGGAACACACGCGCGGAGTTGGCTGTATCGAGGTTGCCCGTCGGTTCGTCAGCCAGAAGCACTTGTGGATCATTGGCCAGTGCCCGCGCGATGGCCACCCGCTGCTGTTCGCCGCCGGAAAGATGAAGGCTGTTGCGGTGAATCTTGTCCCCAAGGCCCACCACCTCCAACAGCATTGCCGCGCGTTCCTTCATTTCCCGCAAGGCAAGCCGGCCCAGCCGGCGCATGGGGATCATCACGTTCTCCAACGCGGTGAACTCATGCATGAGGAAATGAAACTGGAATACGAATCCAATATGTTCGTTGCGCTGGCGCGATACCTGGTCGTCCGTCAGGCTGTTGACCGATTGGCCCCCGAGGATGATGCGGCCGCCATCAGGCCGGTCCAGCAGTCCCATGATGTAAAGCAGGCTGCTCTTGCCACAACCGGATGGTCCCACGATGGCGTGGACGCAACCGGATTGCAGTTGCAGTGACACGCCGCGCAACACGTGCACGCGCGATTGTTCCGCACCGAGATACCGCTGGATATCGTGGCACTGCAGCGGGACATCGGTAAGAGGAGCGGCGTCTGCATTCATTCTCATTGGCCGGCCCCACGCAGAATGTCCACCGGGGCCAGCCGCGCCGCCCGCCGTGATGGGAAATAACTGGCCAGGAAGATCGCCACGAAAGCAATGCCGGTGGCAACCAGGTAATCCATCGCGTTCCAATGCACCAGAAACCGCTTCGTGCTCAACACCCCCTTGATGTCCACCGGGATCTGCGAGATGCCATACGTTAACGCCGCTCCCAACAAGCACCCCAACACTGAACCGATCAACGCCACCAACAGGCCCTGCCACAAGAAAATCGCGCTGATATCCGAGCGACGGTAACCGATGGAGCGCAGCACGGCGATTTCGCGCACCTTGTCC
>CAZAAF010000331.1:0-5856 GCA_964482575.1 uncultured Verrucomicrobiota bacterium
AGGACACGCCGCAGGTCGTCCAGGATGAAGGCATCGGGGAGACAGCCGAGCACACGCTGGCAAAAGTCATCCTGCACACCCGCTTCCCGGAGCTTGCGGCCAAAGAGCGCCTTCTCATAAGCCGCATTCGGCACCCGCTCCGGCTCCGTCAGAAACGGCACCGGCGGGGTGAGCTTGATGCGATGTTGCGCGCCCACAATGCCCGTGCGGAAGGTGATGGAGGAAATGTGCCCCTCGCCGGTGGCTCGCAAGCTCAGGACGAAACGAAGCGCGCCTTCGGGCAAACCGGTCTGGTCGGGATGAGGCACGATGGAGGGATTGAATAGCGCCGTGGATTCCGGGGAATACTCGTGTGTGAAGTAGGAACCAATGAGCAACTGCCGTTCCGCCGACAACTCCCAGGCTTCCCCCAGATCATGACGCACCTGGGCAAACCGGTTGCGAAAAATTTGTTCCACGCCCTCGTGCCTGTCCGCGAACTCGCCCAGCACCTGGCTCAACAGTCCTGCGACCTCCTCGTCCGAAAGGGCCAGAACGCGGGCAACGATTCTCCGCGCGATGTCGTCGCTGCTGGGACGGAAGGGGCGCATCAACACCCGCGAGCGGTCCGGAATCAGCGTCGGCCCGATGCGTTTTGCGTGAACGGATGTGGCATTCATGGGGGCCGTCCCTACTCGCCCGGCAGTTCCTTGAAGCTGGCGAGGGTGTTTTGCAACGCCTGCATTTCCGCCAGCGCGAGCAGGAAGGCCAGCGTGGATTCGGCACCCTGGTTTTCACTCACGCGGTCCACGTGCAAGCCGTCGCGACAGCCACCGGTGCCCGAATCATAGAGGGCCAGGCCCAAATCGTTTCGCCCCAGGAACCACTCGAAGACCCGGCGCGCTTCGGACACCCAGGACTTGTCGCCGGTGGCATGATACGCTTCGATGCAGGCGGATACAGTGGCCTGCGCCTCGATGGGTTGCTGGTCGAACAACGCGCACTCCCTGCCGCGCGGATAGAATCCATTCGAGCCGACAGGACGAAACGATCCGGCCTCCGACGTCTGCACTTTCATCAACCAGCGCAACGATTTGAGGCCCATCTCCAGCATGACGGCGTCGTTCATACACCGTCCGCTGAGGATCAGCGCATGCGGCAGCTTGGCGTTCGTGTAGGAAACGATCTCCTCAAACCAATGCCACTCGGCGGTCGCGGCGTCGGCATACCGCTGCATCAGCTTGGCCGTGAGCGATTCACGTATCTGGTTCGCGCGCCGGTCGCCGCTCAGCCGGCGCAGGTATTCATCAATGCCGATGAGGGTGAAGGCCCATGCGCGCGGGGACATGAAATCGGCGGCCACGGGCAACGCCTGTTCGAACAATTGCGCGGCCAGCATTTGAAAGCTGCTCTGGCCCGCCTGCGCCACGCACAGGCCCAGCGCCCACAACGCGTGCCCCTGGCAATCCTCCGAACCCACATCCTCCAACCAGCGGCGGTCAAAACTCATGAAGTTGCGGAACCGCCCGTGCTGGCGGTCGAAGGCGTGGTTCAAAAACGCGGCGTACGCCGCCGCCAGTTCGTTGAGCCGCGGCAGACTCTGACCCAATCGTTGCAGCATCATCGCCAGCACCAGCGCGCGAGCATTGTCGTCCGTGCAATACCCCTCGGCGAAATTCGGCACCGTGAAGCTGGCGTGCTGGAAAATGCCCGTCGAGTCGCTCATCCGGAACAGATGGTCGAGTTTCATCTCCGGCAACTGGCCGGGCTGCTCATCGAGCGTCTTGATGGGGGACGACTTCCGCCCCACAAAGCTGTGGTCGCGGCGCGCCTGGTCAAACGACTCCGCATACAGCTGCGCCACGCGGCTCCACACCATGTCGCGCCCCAACCGGTAGGCGTTTTTCCGCATCGTGTGACGCCGCGGCTCGTCGTGCAGCAACTCGCGGACGGCGCCCGCGATGGCCGGGGCGTCGCGGAACGGCACCAGGTTGCCCCGGTCGGCGGTCAGCAGTTCCGCCGCATGCCAGTAGGGGGTGGAGACCACCGCGTTGCCCGCACCGAACGCGTACGCCAGCGTGCCCGAAGTGATTTGGGATTCGGTCAGGTAGGGTGTCAGGTAGATATCCGCCGCGCCGATGAACCTCATCAACTCCTCCAGCTCGACGAAGCGGTTGAAGAAGATGACGTTTTTCTGAATGCCGAGGTCCTTGGCCAGCCGTTCCAGGCTCAAACGATACGCCTCACCCTCGTCGCGCAACAAATTGGGATGCGTCTGGCCCAGCACGATATACACGACGTTGGGAAACTCCCGGATGATGTCCGGCAGCGCGCGCAAGGCATACTCGATCCCCTTGTTCGGCGAGAGCAAGCCAAACGTGAGCAACACCTGTTTGCCCGCCACGCCGAACTCGTCCTTGAAATAATTCGGGTCCGCGAACGGCATGTCCGGAATACCGTGCGGGATGAGGTCAACCTTGGCCGTCGGCGCCCGATAGACTTCGCGCAACAACTCCCGGCCCCGTTCGGCCATCACGACCAGACGCGTCGAAAGCCGGATCAACTCGCGGAACACGCGCCGCTGGTCCGTGTTGGGGTCGCTCAACACCGTGTGCAGCGTGCTGTCAATCGGCATCCGCAACTCGCGCAGGAGCGCCAGCACATGACTGCCGGCCGGCCCGCCAAAAATGCCGAACTCATGTTCCACGCAAACCACGTCCACGTCCGTGATGTTCAAAAAATCAGCCGCCCGCAGATACGATGGCAGGTCCTGCTCGGCGATCTCGAAGCGCACTTCCGCGGGATACTCGTAGCCGTTCTCGCGGTCATTGACCGGGACCACCAGGCACTGCATCGTCGGAAATTCCGTCGCTACCGCGCAACGCAGGTCCGTCGTGAACGTCGCGATGCCACACTTCCTCGGTAAATAGTCACCAAGAAACGCGACTTTGCGGATAGAGGATGGCGCTCGCATAAAAGGCTGTCTTCGCCGCGTCAGACAACGCCCCCCACTCTGCTCCGCCAAGCCGCAGGAAGCAAAAGAATAAAAACACCGAGGGCCCTGCCGGTTGCCCGGCAGGGCCCTCGTGGAAACGACTTCAGCCTGCGGCTACTTTCCTTCCGGAATACGCATGCCGTAGAAGCTGCGATAGACAAAGAACAACGCAATGGCGAAGAAGACGGCGCCGATGCCGGTCTTCAATCCCTGGTTGGTCATGGTCACCGCGATCTCGACGGCCAGCAGGCCGAAGAGCGTGGTGAACTTGATGACCGGGTTCATCGCCACCGAGCTGGTGTCCTTGAAGGGATCGCCCACCGTGTCACCGACGACGGTGGCCGCGTGGAGGTCCGTGCCCTTTTGACGGAGGTCCACCTCGACGATCTTCTTGGCATTATCCCAGGCGCCGCCGGCGTTGGCCATGAAGATGGCCTGGAACAGCCCGAAGAAGGCGATGCCGATGAGGTAGCCGATGAAGAAGTACGGGTTGAAGAACGGCAGCGCCAGCGCCATGCAGAACACCACGATGAAGATGTTCCACATGCCCTTCTGCGCATACACGGTGCAGATGCGGACGACTTCCTTGCTGTCCTTCTCGGACGCCGTGGTCGCGTCGAGCTTCATGTGCTCTTTGATGTAAACCACCGCGCGATACGCGCCGGTGACGACCGCCTGGCAGGACGCGCCGGTGAACCAGTAAATCACCGCACCACCCATGATGAGGCCCAGGATGATCTCGGGCTGCACGATGCTCAACGCATCCACAACGGGCTTGAAGGGACCGTTCACAATGCCCGCGGCGTGCTGGGCTTCAAACATGCCCTGAAGCAGCATGATGATGCCGAACACCATCGTGGTCGCGCCGACAACGGCCGTGCCGATGAGCACGGGTTTGGCGGTGGCCTTGAAGGTGTTGCCCGCGCCATCGCCCTTTTCGAGCTGGTGCTTGGCGTTCTCGAAGTCGGCGTCGAAACCGAAGTCCTTCTTGATCTCTTCCTTGATGCCTTTGCGGGCTTCGATCTGGCTCAACTCATAGACGGACTGCGCGTTGTCAGTCACCGGTCCATAGCTGTCCACGGCGATGGTCACGGGACCCATGCCGAGGAAGCCGAACGCCACCAGGCCGAACGCAAAGATCGGCGCGGCGAAGGCGAACTTCTCAGGCATGATTCCGGTCAAGGCCGGATTCTGGGAGAAGTAGTAGGAGACGAACATGAGCAGCATGATGACCAGGCCCATCCAGAAGGCGGAGAAGTTGCCCGCCACGAGGCCGGAGAGGATGTTCAGCGAGGCGCCGCCGTGCTTGGAACAGTTGGTGACTTCGCGGACGTGACGCGAGGTGGTGCTGACGAAGACCTTGGTGAACTCCGGGATCAACGCGCCGGCCACCGTGCCGCAACTGATGATAACCGAAAGCACCCACCAGAGATCGGGCAGAGCCGCACCGGAAACACCCTTGAAGTCGCCCAACAGCAGTTTGCTGGCGAGGAAGGTGACGGCAATGGAAACGGCCGAGGTGATCCAGACGAGGTGCGTCAGCGGGGCTTCGAAGTCGAAGTCTTTCTGTCCGCCGAACTTCGCCTTGCTGATGGCTTCGTTCAGGAAATAGGACACCAGCGACGTCACGATCATCAACGCACGCATGGTGAAAATCCAGATGATGAGCGTCGCGCAGATGGTCGGGCTGGCCACGAGGGCGAGCGCGAGGAACGCGATCAACGCCACACCGGTCACGCCGTAGGTCTCGAAACCGTCGGCCGTCGGTCCGACCGAGTCGCCGGCGTTGTCACCGGTGCAGTCGGCGATGACGCCGGGGTTCTTGGGGTCGTCCTCGGGCAGCTTGAAGACGATCTTCATCAGGTCCGAGCCGATGTCGGCGATCTTGGTGAAAATGCCACCGCAGATACGGAGCACGCTGGCGCCGAGGGATTCGCCGATGGCAAACCCGATGAAACAGGGGCCGACGAGTTCGCGCGGCAGGAACATCAGGATGCAAATCATGAAGAACAACTCGACGCACACCAGGAGCAGGCCCACGCTCATGCCCGAGCGCAGCGGAATGCCGAGGGTGGCGAGCGGATTGCCCTTGAGGGCGGAGAAGGCGGTGCGGGAATTGGCAACGGTATTGATGCGGATGCCGAACCACGCGACGCCGTAGGAACCGAGGATGCCGAGGATGGACGCGAGCAGGATGACCACGATGTGACCCACGGTGTTGTGCTGCAGGACGCCGAAGTAGTACACCATGCAGCCCGCGATCAGGACCCACAGGATCGCAAGGAACTTGCCCTGGGTGAACAGGTAGGTCTTGCAGGTCTCCCAGATCGAATTGGAAACCTTGGCCATGCTGTCATGCACCGGCAACGCCTTGGTCTGGACGTATTGCAGCAAGCCGAAGACCGAGCCGATGGCGCACATCAGAATGCCGAGATACATCAGCATGGAACCGCTGATGCCGCCCAAGCCGTCAAACTTCACCGTGCTGAGGTCTGGAATCTTGATGTCCGCCTCGCTCGCCGTGGCGATGGCCGTACCGGCCAGCGTCAGCACTGTCATGGTGAGCCAGCCCGTCAAGCGGCCCCACCGGCTACACTTCGAATTACGTAATACTGAATTCATCGCGTTCTTCATCCTTATCTTCTCTAATGGCTCTTGTCTTCGCCCGACCCTCGCCGCGCCCGGATACACCAATCCCGCGCGTCGAACCGAGAAATCGGAAGCGCGCACAGTAGCGAATCCGGCGTCCGTATTGCAAGCAGTTTTCCCAATTTCGTTTGCAACAAACCGGCAACGGCCGCGTTTCCAACACGTTCCAAACCGGTGGAGAACATCCGCCAAAGACTGTTGCCTCGAAACGTCGTCCTCGGATGGGTCCCCCG
>CAZAAF010000332.1:0-5844 GCA_964482575.1 uncultured Verrucomicrobiota bacterium
GATTATTGCAGACCATCACATGCACACGACGCGGTGCCGGCACGCCTGCGGCACCATGGAGGAGTTTGCCGAAAGCGCCCTCCGGCGCGGCCTGCGGACCATCGGGTTCGCCGACCACAACCCGCTGCCGGGCGGCCTCGGCGCCAACGTGCGCATGGAGGAATCGGAACTGGACGGCTACGTCCAGAGCGTGCTCGACCTGCGGAAACGCTACCAGGGCCGGCTCGACATCCTGCTGGGGCTGGAGATGGACTATCTCGAAGGTCTCGAGGCGTACCTTGAAAAGCAGACCACGCGCTATCCGTGGGATTACATCATCGGCTCGATCCATTATCTCGATCCCGAATGCCGGCAGATTTCGTGGCCGAGGAATTTCACCGGCGACGCCGCGAAGCTGTACGCGCACTACTTCGATCTGATGCGGAAGATGGTCCGCAGCGGCTTGTGCGACATCGTCGCGCATTTCGACGTGCCGCGGCGTTCCGGCCGCGCCCACAGCGAGCGCGAGACGGCGGACATCACGCGCACGCTGAAGGAGATTGCGAAGGCCGGGCTCGCCCTGGAGATCAACACCTCCGGTTTCCGCCATCCCGAACTGCCGCGGCCCGACACGTATCCCACGCGCCCGGTCATCGCCGAGGCGGTGACGCTGGGCATTCCGCTGGTGGTCAACTCCGACGCGCACGCGCCGGACGAGGTGGCGTTGAAGTTCGACGAGATGGAGAGCCTGCTGCCGAAGTTCCGGGGCGCGCGGCTGGTGACGTTCAAGAGCCGCAAACAGATTCCGCTGTAGGCAACGCTGCACACAGCCGCAAGGCCTGTTGTTGGAATTGAAATGTGCCTCATGAGCCCAGTCGTCCCTACGGGACTCCTTTGATGTGCAACATGATTACCCGCCAGTGAACTGGCGGGCTATTGTCAACCGTCCCTACGGGACGAGAGCATTCGTCCACATCGTCCCGTCAGGGACAGGCCGAAAATAGCCCGGCGTTTCAACGCCGGGAAAACGATTCCGATCCGTGCAAAGTCCCGTAGGGACGACTGAATGTCGGGGCTTCCACACCCTACAGACTGAGCAGCTTTGGCGGCACGAGCCACTTGAGCGTGGCGCAACGAGGGGCGATCGGTGTCCGGAGTTCAAGGCAGCAGAGGGCCGCCTTCTTCATCTCCACATCCACCGGCGGTTCACCCGCCACGAGCAGCGAGACCAGCCCGCTCATATCCGGTTCGTGGCCGACGAGGAGGACGTTCTCCGCCTGGCCGAGCCGCTTCAACTCGGCAAACAGCTTCGATGCCACGACTCCCGGCGCGAGCGCCTCGCATTCGCGCAGGCATTTGCCGGCGCCGAGCGTGTGCGCGACGATCTCCGCCGTCTGCCGGGTGCGGAGCAGGGGACTGACGAGGATGGCCTGAAACTCCACCTCCAGCGCCTTCAACGCCTTGCCCACGCGCCGGCTCTGCGCCTCGCCTTTTTCGGTGAGCGGGCGTTCACGGTCGCCGCCGGGGCCGGCCGCCGGTTCGGCGTCGGCATGACGCAACAGATACAGATGCATGGCGACTCCCCCGCCGCCGGACGCCTTACGGCGCCAGCTTCTTGATCTTGATGTCCTTGAACCAGACGTTCATCGGCGGGCCTTTGTGGATCTGGAGGGCGATGATGCCCGTCTTCGCGCCGACGGCGGTCTCGTCGATCACATCCACCATCGGCTTGCCGTTGATGATGTGCTGGAGATGGTTGCCCTTGGCGATGATGACGTAGTCGTTCCACTCGCCGTGCTTGATGTTGGTCTCGAGTTCCTTCGAGTCGCCGAGGGAACCGACGACCTCGAGGTTCGGTTTCTTGGGGTTCTTCGCGTCCTTGCCCTCGTGGATCACGACTTTCTCGCCGCGCTTGGCAAGGATGCCACGGCCGCCTTCTTCATACAGGATGCCGGTGTAGCTCTTGCCGGCTTCCATGTCGGCCTGATAGCCGTGGACGACGCAATAATCCGGGACCGCCACCTTGCTGCGGTACTGGATGCCGGAGTTGGAAAAGCCCTTCTCGTCGCCCGGGGTCTGCTTGAACTTCGCGTGCAGCTCGAAATCGCCGAACTCGCCGCCCTTGTAGATGCAGAACGTGTTCCGTTGCGGGATGCAGTCCGCGGTGGTCTTGCCAGTGATCGTGCCATCCTTGGCGCACCAGAATTCCGGCCGGAACTGCCAGTTGTTCAGGTCCTTGCCATTGAAGAGCAGGACGTAACCGTCGGATTTCTCCTGGTCGGTGAGTTCATTGTCGGCGGCGGATACGGTGGACACCGCGGCGACCGCGGCGAGGGTGACGGCGATCCATGGACGATAGAATTTCATAGTTTCTCCTGTAATGCTACAGCCGGTAACAAAGCCCCGCGCGTCCGTCAAGCCGCAAACAATCCGCCTTTGGGTGTAGTGGTGAGGGACGGAGGGACACGTGGAGAGTGGAGCGTGAAGCGTTGAGCGGATTTTGGGGCAGGGTCGGACCGCGGGGCGTCTGGGTGTTGGTTCCCCTCCGTGGCGTTCGAGCAATCCGTGGATTACCGGCCCGGCCTCGCGCTTCCGCGGGCTTTGCGGGAACGGGATGCCCGCGCCCGGACCGGCTCCGGTGTGCCACTGGCGGGCGGCACCACTGCTATTTCCGCCTGACCGACGGACAACGGCACTTCCGCTTCCTGCAGGAGTGCGCCTTCGGATTGCCAGAGTTGGTACGTGTACGCGGCAATCTGTCGGGGGTCCATCAGCCAGTCTTTTTTTGCGCTCATGATCCTCGCTCTCTTCCTACCGGGATATGAGACAGGAGTTTCATTAAAACGACATTAAACGGAGATTAAAACACCGACACTGGACGTTCCTGCCCCTGCCGGACCGGGGGACGGCGATGGGACAGTCTCCCGCGACCATGAACCTCACGCCTTGTTTCGCCATCCTGTTTCCGATAGCATCCCGTGACCAGGGCTCGTTTCAATCATGAACATCTTCGTTGGCATCACCGACAACGGGTGGTTCACATTCCCGGCTTCATCCAGACCGTCACCGCAATTTTTGGAATGGCACAATGAACAAATCCATGTCGCCTGAACTGTTGGCGCTTCGGGACCGGCTTCGTCGCTTCAATCGCAAGCGGGACTGGGGACAATATCATTCACCCAAAAATCTCGCCATGGAACTGATGATTGAAACGGCCGAGGTGGCCGAACATTTCTTGTGGCTCGACACAGCCGCCAGCCGGAAGCTTCCACCCAAGAAGATGCAGACATTGAAGAACGAAATCGGCGACGTGCTCATCAATCTGGTCAACCTGTGCGACAAGCTGGGCATCGACCCGGTTGCCGCCGCGCATGCGAAGATCGAACTCAACGAAGCCAAATACCCGGCGGCGCAGGTTCGCGGCAAGGCGTTGAAATACAACGAGTACCCGAACGCACCGGTCCGGACGTGACGACGGGCGCGGTTCGGTGACCTGCCCAAGCTACTTGTGATTCGCCGTGCCCTACGGCGTGACCATCAGGAGGCGTTCGGCGGGGACGGTGCCGGTGATGCGCAGCTCGGTGAAGGCGGTGACGCACTGGTCGCTGACGAACCGCAACGCGCCTTCGGCGGGCTGGGTGAAGGTGCCCATCAGCAGCGGGCCGTCGCGGAGCTTGATGACACATTCCTTGCCGCGTTGGGTGATGCGGTAGTGCACGGGGGTGCCCGGCTTCAGTTCGAACGGCGCGGCGGCGAGCAGGGTGCGTTTGCCGGCGACGGTCTCGTACAGTTCCGCGCCCGCGGCGTTGAGGGTGAAGCCGCGTTCACTGTTGCCGCTCTGGTGCCAGAGGACGCTCACGGCCTGCCAGGGCGTGTTGGGCTCCGCTTCCACCAGCCGGCCGTCCACGTCGAGCGTGATGTCGCCGCGGAGCGGGCACTTGAATTCCACGCGCGACCGCCGCGCCCAGAGCGCGTTGCCCTGCAACAGCGGCTGGCCTTCGGGAAAATCGTTCGCCTCGGCGGCGTTGCGGAAGGTGTAGCGCCAATAGACCTCGCCGTTGTCGAGGATGTGGACCTGGCCGTTGAATTGCGGCTGGAGCCTGGGCAGACCGACGCTTTTGGCCATGGCCCGGCCGCGTTCGATCGGGTCGGCGATCTCCGTCACGGCGGGAGGCAGCGCCTGGGGTTCGGCGGCGGGAACGAGCGCGATGGGTTGGCGCGGGGTGGCGGGCGGGGGCGGCAACGGCATGGGCGCCGTGGAGACGCCCTCGAGATACACCCATGTTCCCACGCCGACGCCGCCGGCGACCAGCAGGAGGAAAATCGTTTTGAGCGGCCCGATCAGCCTGGAGGGACGCCGCGGCCGTTGAACGGCCGGTGGTTGCGAGGCGGGGGTGTTTTTCATGTCCGGATTCTGGGCGGGTTTGGCCGCGGGCGCCGTCGTGGCTCCGCCGGGGGCGGACGCGGCTGTGGCGCCCAGCGACAACTCGACCCGGGTGTGGGCGGGCTGGCGCTGGTCGAGCAACGCTTCGAGGTCTTCGATCAAGGGTTCGTAGGCCGCGTAGTTCCACTTGGCCGGCTGGCGCATCTTGTCGATCACCTCGGTGACGAACGGCCCGATGCCGGGGCGTTTTTCGGAGAGGTCGGTGATGCTGTGGTCCGGGAGCGGGGCGGGTTCGTTGAGAAGCATCTGGTACAGCACGTTGCCGAGCGCCTGGATGTCCCCGAGGAGCGAGCCTTCCGCGGGCCGGGCGAGGCCCAGGCCGGCGAGTTTGGCGTTGCCGTCGGGCAGCAGCCGGATCTCCTCGCCGCTCACGCCGCCATGGTTCAACTCCGCGCTGTTCCACGCCGCCTGCAGGCCGAGGGCGCAGTCGCGCGCGATCCGGACGGCGTTCGGCTCCGGCAGGGCGCCCGCCGACCGCAGCAGGTCGGCCACCGTGCCGCCTTCGGTGGCCTCGGTAGCCAGGTAGTACTGGCCATCGACGACGCCCACGCCGCCCGTGACGACGAGGTGGGCGTGCGTGATTTGCGCGGCGGTCTGCGCCTGGCGCACAAAACGGCCCCGGTAGTCGGCGTCGGCCCCCACGCTGGGGTCGAGCAGCAGCACCTCCACCGCCAGCCCATCCTCGGTTTGCCGCGCGCGATGGACCACGCCCAGCGGGGTGCGGGCCACGACCTCGAACAGCTCAAAGGGTCCGAACGGTTTGCCGGTGTCGCTCATGATCGATGACTCGTAATTGGTAATCGGTAACCCGTGATTTGTAACTCGGGAACGGGCATTCGTAAATCGGGAACTGTGAGCAGGGGGATGGTAATTGGGAACTGGTGATTGGTGATTAGAAACAGGTGACGCGTCAGGCTTCTCGCTGACCCTTGACGCGTTTTCCACCTGTAGATTACCACACGCTGGAGACGGTACCGGTGACCAATTAACAATCACCAGTTACCCGTTACCAGTCACGAGCCGCGAATCCCGCAACCCGACCCCCGGACCCCGTTCCTACAGCTTCTTCAGCTTCGGGCCTTTGGGCGTGTCTTCGATGACCCAGCCCTTGGCTTTCAGCTCGTCGCGGATCTGGTCGGCGCGCTTGAAATCCTTCGCCTTGCGCGCAGCCTGCCGTTGTTCGGCGAGGGCGGCGACGTCGGCGGGGGCGTCCTGCGCCTGCGGCAGACCGAACCCGAGGACGGTGTCGAACTGTTTCCAGATCTCGAAAATGGCGGCCGCCTCCCCGGGCGTGACCGCGTTCTCGGCCATGCGTTTGTTGGTGTCGCGGATGTAGTTGAACACGACGCCCAGCGCGGAGCTGATGTTCAGGTCGTCGTCGAGCGAGGCCTCGAACTCCGTCTTCAGCGCGGTCGCGGCGG
>CAZAAF010000333.1:0-5834 GCA_964482575.1 uncultured Verrucomicrobiota bacterium
GCCGGCGCGTCCGCGGCGGGGGCGTCGCAACGCGGTGATTTCGGGAACAAATCCTCGAATTCCGTCAGCACGTCCTCGGCGTCCTCGACCAGTTTCGCGCCGCCCTTGATGAGGCGATGGCAGCCTTTGGACTGCGGCGAGTCGATCCTGCCCGGCACGGCGAACACCTGCCGGCCCTGGTCCAGCGCCATGTTCGCCGTGATCAACGCCCCGCTGCCGGGGCCCGCCTCGACGACGACCGTGCCGAGCGAGAGGCCGCTGACTATCCGGTTGCGCAGCGGGAAATGCCGCGTGTCGGGTTTCACGCCGAACGGAAACTGCGTCATCACCGCGCCGGACGCGGCGATCTTCTCGTACAGGGGACCGTTCTCCGGCGGATACACGATGTCGAGGCCCGTGCCGAGCACGGCGAGCGTGCGGCCGTTGGCGGCGAGGGCGCCCTGGTGCGCCGCGGTGTCGATCCCGCGCGCCAGGCCGCTGACCACCGTCATGCCGGCGTAGGCGAGCTGGTAGCCGAGCTTGCGCGCGCATTCCAACCCGTAATACGTCGTCTGCCGCGAGCCGACGAGGGCGATGGCGTGCTGGTCGCGCGCTTCCAGCGTCCCCTTGATGTAGAGCGCCAGCGGCGGGTCGTAAATCTCCCGCAGGTTGGCGGGATAATCCGCGTCGTCCATCGTCAGCACCCGCGCGCCGAAGTCGGCCGCGCGCTTCAACTCCGCGCCGGGGTCCGCCTGCGATTCCCAGCCGGTGATGGCCCCGGCGACTTCCGGCCCGACGCCCTCGACCTGCATCAACTCCCTCGCGCCGGCGGCGAGGATCGCCTGCGGCTGGCCGAAGCGCTCCAGCAGCCGTTTCACGCGCACCGGCCCCACGTGGTCGATCATGTTCAGCGCGACATAGGCTTCCTTGGAGTTCATGGGAGAGAAGTCAGGAGTCAGAAGTCAGCAGGTGGCGTTGGTGCTCAGGATGGCTCGAACGTAAGCTTCGAGCCTCCGGCTCTCTTGCGACACCAGGCCGAAGAGTTCGTGCCTCGGAAAGTTCTCCGTAAACCGATAAACGTTCAGAACCCACGCGTGCGCCTTCCTCCACACTTCGAGGTCCTCGAAAGTCTTACTCATACATACATCCTCCTTGGGGGCCAAAGACACTCCTCTTCTGTCTCCAGCTCCTACCTTCCTCCTACCACCTACCACCCACCACCTAACTTCTACTGCCTTCCGCCTTCTGACTACTGACTACTGACTACTGACTACTGACTTCACGCTTCGCTTCCGGCCGAACAACTCCAGTTGTGGGCTTTTCAACAGATTGTAGAGCTTGAGCAGCCGGATGATTTGCAGCAGGTCGCTCTTGGCGTAATTGCGATTCACTTCCACCGAGCCGATCAGTTGCAGCAGCATCGTGCGGAAGATGATGATGGCGTCCACGCCGGCGGCACGGAGCAGCTCGATGGTCTTGGCCTTGAGCGTTTCGTTGGCGGGCAGTTCCGGCAGCACCAGCAGCTTCAGCAACGGCCCGTCGTGGCCGAGCCGGCGGTCGGCGGCTTCCAGCGACCGCTTTTCGACGAACTTCAAAAGTTGCTTCTTCGAAACCACCGACGGCCCGAACCGTTCGGTGTGCCACGGCTTCACCACCACGATGGCGCGCGCAATCCGTTTCATGTCGTCGGGTTCGAGAATGAAACCCGGAGGGCCGGCGGCGGCATCGGCGTGGGGATTGTGGACGAGGAAATCGATTTCCTCATCGGCGGTCTTCTCGCGCGCCATGACCGCGTACTTGCGGTGCTGGCATACCAGGAAACCGTTCAATTAAAAAAACTCGCGGACGATGGACTCACCGACGGCTGACATGCAGTACCTCCTTGATATCCGATTCGCTGACCGCGTCGCTGGCGAATACCTCGCCGAGCTTGCGGGCCAGCACGAAACGCAACCCGCCGTCGCGCGCCTTCTTGTCCGAGCGCATCGCGCCGAGCAACGCGTCGAACGGCACGTCCGGCAGGCTCGGGTCGAAGCCGGCGCGGGCCAGCAGCGCCTCGATCCGGTCCGCGTCCGCCGCGGCGAGCCCGCCGTACTTTTGCGACAGCCGCGCCGCCGCCACCATGCCGAGGGCGATGGCCACGCCGTGCAGGTAGCGTCCGTACGCGGTCACCGTCTCATAGCCGTGGCCGATGGTGTGGCCGAAATTCAAAATCTCGCGCAGCCCGCTCTCGCGCTCGTCCTTCGAGACCACGTCCGCCTTGATCTCGCAGCAACGGGCGATGACGCGCGCCAGCACGACGGGGTCCTTCGCCATCAACGCGGGCAGGTCGCGCTCCAGGTCGGCGAAGAGGGCGGCATCGTAGATGATGCCGTACTTGATGACCTCGGCCATCCCGGCGCGGAACTCGCGCGCCGGCAGCGATGCCAGCGTGGCCGTGTCGGCCACGACGAGGCGCGGCTGGTAGAATGCGCCGACGAGGTTCTTGCCCTGCGGGAGGTCGATGGCCACCTTGCCGCCGACCGAGCTGTCCACCATCGCCAGCAGCGTGGTGGGCACCTGCACGAAATCCACGCCGCGCAGGTAGGTGGCGGCGATGAAGCCCGCCAGGTCGCCCACGACCCCGCCGCCGAGCGCCAGCACGAACGAACTCCGGTTCAACCGCGCCTCGGCCAGCGCCTCGTACAGTTTCCCGGCGATGCGGAGCGACTTGGAGCGTTCGCCCGACGGCACGGTGTGGACGCTGACGTGCCAATCCGCTGCGGCGAGCGCGCTTCGGACGCCCTCGGCATAGCGTTTGGCGACCTTGCTGTCGGTGATGAGGGCGCAGCGGCGGCCGAGATGCAGCGGCCGCAGCAGGTCCGGCAACTGGCCCAGCAGGCCGTTGCGGATTTGAATGTCGTAACTGCGCTCGCCCAGCGCGACATGAACGGTGGAACTCATGGTGTGGCGGCAGCTTAAAGGAGCGTCCGGACAAGTCAAGGGGCCAAAAACGGTTCAGGCGACCCTCGAGTCGCCTGAACCTTCACCACGGCCTGTCTGTCTTTTGGATCTGGACGGCCGCGAAATTGTTCGTGGGCCGCAGCCCACTATAATTACCTATCGCACAGATTCATCGGCGGGTCAACGCCGTTTCTGAAATCTTATTTTTTATTTTTTTCGAGGACGCGTTCCGGCTCGCGGGGAGCCGCGGTGGACCGCAACTGAATCGGCGGAAAGCTGGAGAAAACGCCAAACCTGGCAGGAACGGTTTCCTTCCAGGATCGTAGCCGCCGACGTAAGGAGGCGGGGAGATTGTTCAGCGACAGGGCCGATCCCGTACTCGCCGCCAATGGCGTTTCAAGATCGAAGCCGCTGCTGTTCACGCGCACCGCCTCGTGACCTCGGCGGCTACGGGAAAACGGCGAGGTCGTCTCCGGTAGCCGCCGACGTAAGGAGGCGGAAAGCTGTAGAAAACGCCAAACCTGGCGGGAACGGAGCGGTTCAGGATGTAGGCCCGGTGCCCCCACCGGGCGTCTGCGATCCTCCGGTAGCCGCCGACGTAAGGAGGCGGAGGGCGCTTGATCATGGAACGATGCCGCCGCGGCGGGGACGCGGCCTGCAACACAGCCGCGTCGTGTTTTCTTCGGGTAACACGTCCTCGAAGTCCGGTCGCTTCGGAGCGCCCGCCACGCGGATGGGACGGTTCTTGATTTGGCCGGGCCAATCTTATAATTTCGCCAACTTGATCAGGCCGTGTGCGGCCTGCGATTGGATATGAACAAGCCGGCCAAGTGGATCGTTCGTCACCGCGACAAGGCGCCGACCGTGCCCTGTCCGTGCGGGTCGTCCACGCGCATCCTGACGCGGGCCGACGGGCAGTCGGTCGTCAACCTGCACGTCACGAGCATCCGCGATTCGCAGCGGCACTATCACAAGAAGTGCCACGAGGTCTATTACATCCTCGAGGGCACCGGCACGATGGAACTGGACGGTGAGACGGTGGCGTTGACGCCCGGCGCAGTGGTGTTGATTCCCGCCGGCACGCGCCATCGCGGCTGGGGCGATTTCAAGACGATCGTCGTCGGCACACCGGCGATGGAACCGGACGACGAGTATTTTGATTGATACTGTAGCGGCGGTATGTGACCGCCGGCCGGAGAAAGGATTAGGCCGTACTAAAACGCCGCGAAAAGTACGAATCACGAGTTACGAGTTACGATTTTATGTCTGAACGAAAAACATTGGATGAACGGCAGCAGATGAGCGAAGCGGAGCGGATCCGCCACTCCTGCGCCCACGTGCTGGCAACCGCGATCTTGAAGCTCTGGCCCGAGGCCCAGCTCGCCTACGGCCCCGCGGTCGAGGACGGCTATTACTACGACCTCGACCTCCAGCATCGCATCACGCCCGACGATTTCCCGAAGATCGAGGCGGAGATGAAGAAGATCACCAAGGAAAACCTGGTCTTCGAGAAGGTCACCGTCACCCGCGAGCAGGCGTTGCGCGACGCCGAGACCGGGCGGCTGGGCGCGCTCACCGAGCGGCCGGAGCCGAGCCGGTTCAAACTGGAAAACATCCGCAGCATCCCCGAGGGCGAGGCGATCACGTATTTCAAGAGCGGCGACTTCCTCGACCTCTGCGCCGGGCCGCACGTGATGCGCACCGGCAACGTCGGCGCGTTCAAGCTCACCACCGTCGCCAGCGCCTACTACAAGGGCGACGAGAAAAACCCGCAGCTCCAGCGCATCTACGGCGTCGCGTTCAAGAACAAGACCCAGCTCGACGAGTGGCTCAAGATGCAGGAGGAGGCCAAGCGGCGCGACCATCGCAAGCTCGGCACGGAAATGGGCCTGTTCGCGCTGGACTCCGAGTATGTCGGTCCCGGTCTGGCGCTCTGGCTGCCCGCCGGCGGCGCGGTCATCGAGGAACTCGAAACCCTCGCCAAACAGACCGAGTTCCAGGCCGGCTACGTCCGCGTCAAAACCCCGCACATCGCGCGGGAGAAGATGTACGTGACCAGCGGCCACCTGCCGTATTACGCGGAGAGCATGTTCCCGCCGATGGAGTTGAAGGAAGCGGGTCAGAATTCGCCGGAAGCTCCCGTGGACCGCTACTACCTCAAGGCGATGAACTGCCCGCACCATCACCGCATTTTCTCGGCGCAGCCGCGGAGCTACCGCGACATGCCGTTGCGGCTGGCGGAATACGGCTGCTGCTACCGCTACGAGCAGTCGGGCGAGCTGTTCGGCCTGATGCGCGTGCGGGCGTTGAACATGAACGACTCGCACATCTACTGCTCGCCGGAGCAGTTCGCGCAGGAGTTCAACGCCGTCAACGAGATGTACCTGAAGTATTTCAAGATCTTCGGGATCGAGAAATACGTGATGCGTTTCAGCACGCACTCGAAGGCGGGCCTCGGCAAGAAATACGTGGACCAGGCCGACCTGTGGGTGAAGACCGAGGAGATGGTGCGCAAGGTGTTGCAGGAGAGCGGCATCAACTACGAGGAGGTGCCGAACGAGGCCGCGTTCTACGGGCCCAAGATCGACGTGCAGGTCTGGAGCGTCATCGGCCGCGAGTTTACCCTCGCGACCAACCAGGTGGACTTCGCCGTGCCGGGCCGGTTCGGCCTCGTCTATCGCGACAAGGACAACAGCGACAAGACCCCGCTCTGCATCCATCGCGCGCCGCTCGGCACGCACGAGCGGTTCGTCGGCTTCCTCGTCGAGCATTACGCGGGCAACTTCCCGCTCTGGCTCGCGCCGGAGCAGGTGCGCGTGATGCCGATCATGCCGGAGCAGGTCCCGTACGCCGAGGCGATCGTGAAGGAGCTGCGCGGCCAGTTCGTGCGCGCGACGCTGGAGTTCAGCAAC
>CAZAAF010000334.1:0-5828 GCA_964482575.1 uncultured Verrucomicrobiota bacterium
GATGAACAAAGCGTCGCTCGTGGCGTTGAAGATGGACCGATAGTTGTCTTCGCTCTCAACCACCGCTTTTTCCGCCCGCTTGCGTTCCGTGATGTCATGGAACGTCGAGAGACGATAGGTTTCTCCGTCAATGAAGACGTCACTCGACTTGCCTTCAACTGTTCGGATTTCACCGTCAGGTCTTAGAATTTTCTGACTGAACTTTGATTCTTCGGCGAGGATGGTCGATCCGAACAAAAAAGGGGGAGCGGCTGTCAGGTTCGGTAAGGTCGGTGATCGATTTTCCCGCGAGTGTTTCGGGTGTTTTATGTCCAAATAGGCTGGCCAGCGCCTGATTGGCGAAAACGATCCGGTTGTCTTTCGATATGCTGATGGGGATGATCGCGCTCTCAACAATGGCTTTGAATTTAGCCTCGTTTTCTTGCAGCCGGCCATGCGATTGCCGGATGGCACGGAAGTAACGGTTCAAGGCGGCCCAGAGGAGGAAGGCGGTCACAGCCACGAACAGCCATCCCTTGTAGATTTCAATATGTTCGGCCAGATCCGTGTCCTTGACCCAGTAATGCAAGAGCCAGCCCGAGCCAAGAATCCAGATGATGCTGACCGCGGCATACCCAAAGGCAATTCGCAACGCGTGGCGACGTTGTGGGATCACCATGACATGGGATGACTCCGTTGTCTGATTCATGAGACGCGGTTTCTCAGTAAATCGGCATTTGGCGACAGTTATTAAGCGGTCAAACCATAAAATGACAGTCCTCCCATTCACACGGGGTTACGGCCTCCAAAATCGCAACCCGGTGGTAATGCAGAACGCCTTGAGTCACGGGCATTTAGCGCTTCATGTCAAGAAAAACGCAAATACACTCAGGGAGCCTCGTTTTGCAGAACAGAAGTGCTTTGCAAAGGTCGGTGAGGGCGATGTTGCCACGCGAACGTTGGAGCGGTTCCCGCTACGACTGACCTTCGTGCTGCAACGCTGAGCGATAACGCTCGGGTGTGGTTCCGGTGGCTTTGCGGAAGACGCGATGGAACTGCGAACGGGTGCCGAAACCAACTTCGCCGGCTATCTGGATCACCGTCTGTTCCGAGTGTGCCAGAAGCTGGCAGGCTCGGTGGACGCGCTCCTGCGAAATCCACTGGCAGGGGCTGAGGCCGGTGGCGCGGCGGAAGAGGACATTGAGCTGGGTGC
The DNA here is from genome assembly GCA_964482575.1 of uncultured Verrucomicrobiota bacterium. GTDB lineage: Bacteria > Verrucomicrobiota > Verrucomicrobiia > CAIQCK01 > CAIQCK01 > CAIQCK01. The sequence goes on from CAZAAF010000334.1 coordinate 1,193, forward strand.
TGCTGTAGCCGCTCCGCTTGACCATCTCGGCCAGGGTCCAGGAATGCGCCAGGGATTCCCGCACGGTTGTCCCCATGCTTTCGACAATTTTTTTCGCGGAGCGGTCGGTGGCGGCAGGCACGGGCGCGCCGCGCTCGCCTTCGCTGCGGGCCAATTCCAGCAGGAGCAGGGCGAGCAACGCGGTGCACATGGTTCGCTTGGCGCGTTGCCCGGCGAAGGACTCTTGTTCGAGCCGGTCGAACAAGTACTCCACCGTCGTGCGCCGCCACGGCACCACCTGGGTTCGAGGTGGGATTCGAACGCCAGCCACCTCCAGTCCCATGGCCCGGCCGCAATGGATCGGCACGGCGGTTTCGCGCAGCGACGCGTGTCGGAAAATGGTGACGAATCGTTCCCCGCGCCAGCCGTGGCACACATGGGGATCGTCGGGACTCATGACGAGCACGTCGCCCGCGTGAAGCTGCAGCTTCTCTGTGCCGAGTTGGTAGTCCGCCACACCATTGGCGAGGTAGCAGATTTCCCAGTCTTCGTTGGTGTGGATATGGAGCTTGCCCGGCGGTCCCACCTGGCCGCGCGAATACGCCACGATATTCACGTTCGAGTCCGGGTACTGAAACGTCACATGGTCGAGCGCGAGTTGTTGGCCCGTGGACGTGATCAGTGAATCGGGTTTTAATCGTTTGACAGCGGGATGCGATCGATGGGATGCGCGGCCGGTCTTCGGGGTTTTCTTCGTGGCCGGTGTTTTCATGGGCGCGCGTACGGGAAGACTGCCTTTCCGCCGCAGACTTGGCCAGAAGTTTTTGTCGTGGTCGCGGCGCGAAAGGTCATCGGGGGAGAGTGTGCCCGTGGGTTGGACGAAAGTCGTGGTGGCCTGCCGGCGGTGGAGGGAGCGCACAGGGGCCCTTCATGGAAGGAACGGGTTACTCATGATCGACAACAGGAAACCGAGGCACTTCAAAGCCTTCCGGGCGAACGAGTCCGGGTGCCAGTCCGATGCCACCGGGGCAGGCGACGGGCTTTCCAAGTCCGTGGCCATACGGTCGAAGAGTGCCTGCCGCCCTGCACCCCGGACCGGAGATGACCCGGCACCCAGGACGGAAGGCGCAAGAACATTCACGATGGAGGAGAGGTTGTTTGTTCTCATGGCTGAAGTATAGCTCGGAACACGGGGCTGCGTGTCGCGCGGGTTACGGCAGACGTCGCACTTGTTACGGTGTTTTGGGCGGGACCTGCTTGGTGTGTGTTGCGTCAATCGCGCACCACACGAACCGGCTGAGGCCGATAATCCCAACGGTGCGAGCGGGCTTAAGTTCCGGTCGGTGCTCGGAATCACCTATGGGTTCCCGGTCGCGGTTTCCTTGGGTTGACTGCCGCATTGGATGAACTCATTTCCCGCGTGGCTGGAGGCGTCCCATAACGCGGGCACACTCTCGGCCAACACCTTGGCGCAACGCTCGAAGACATTGTCGCGATAAACGCTGCAACACGGCCGCCCCAACCGGTCCGGCTCCAGCGCCAGCGCTGTGGCACCCTTTTCGTCGAACCCCGTGATGCGGTTGCCCACAAGCTTGAACACACCACGCACCTCGATGGCGCGAGTGACGTTCGTGGCGCCGCCGCGTTCCACAAGATTGTTGCGGAGCAGGGATGTGTCGCTGCCGTAGCTGTCCAGCACCATGGGGCGCAGGCAACCGGTGACAGTATTATCATGGAGGGTCCAGTTCGCCGAAGGCGCGAAGACTTCAAAACGATCCCCGGATTTCATTTCATGCGGCTCGCGCAGTTTGAATTGCAGCGTCTCCGGGTCGAAGGACTCCAGGGTGGAGCTGCCCGCCGGCTTGGTCCCGGTCAGCCACACGAGGCCCCAGCCGCGATATTGCCAGGGGCGCATCCGTTCCAGCGGCAGCCCCATCCACCAGGCATCGGCGCGCAGGAAGGTGCGCGGGTCCACGACCTGACCGATCTGCGCCCGGCCGCGGTCGGTGGCGATGCCGGCCCCACAGTTGCGGATGAGGTTGTCGTGGACGTTCAGGTTCATGGCAGGCTCGTGGAGCCGGATGCCGGTGACCAGCGGGTCACATGGACCCCGGACGTAGATTTGATTGTCCGCAACGATCGTGTCGTTCGCACTGACCCTCACGGCCGTGCGCGACAGGGGTTTCTGCCCCACGCAGGTCATGTCAAAGATGTTGCCGGTAATAATCGTGTTGGCGGCCGGGTATTCCCGGGAAATGGATTCCCCCATGGCCGCCACGCCCGAGGAATTGAAATTGATGAACAGGTTGTTCCGGACGATGACCTGCGTGGCACCGCGCGACGTGCAGATGGCGTTCCCGCCGGGGCGTCCGCCGTACGACACGTTGCCTTCGAAGACGTTGTCGGCCACGAGGTGCTGGCCGGCCCCGAGGTCGGGGTAGGTATGGTCGCGGTTGGCCGGGCCGAGATTGCCGATGCCCACCGGCCCGGAATTGCGCACATAGTTGCCGATGAACCTCACGAAACGCGAGGCGCCCTCCCATGCGTTGCCGCCCGCGTTGACGATGCGGCATTGGAGTACGCTGGTGTTCTCCGTGCCGCACATGACGTCGTTGAACGCGTTGCGAGCGCAGTCCGTGACCGAGCAGCGGAGATAGGTGATTGCCTGGGAATGGTGCTTCCCGGGTTTGACGGTTCCCCGGCTTGGCCCGCCGGACACGAAGCACTCCGACGACATCCGGCTGGCGTGACAGTTCTCCACCAGCACCCGTTCCGTGCCGCTGATCCCCACGGCGTAGCAGGTCTTAAGCGACAATCCCCACACCGCCGTGGCGCCTTTGGTGCGTAGCTCATCGGCCTTGTCGGCTTCGTCGAACCCCATGAAGCCGGTCATGCGAAAGTTGCGAAGCGTCACCTCCTGGCCGTCCGACAGGGAAAAACAAGCGCCTTCGCCGTCGCTGATGTCTAGCAGAGTGTCCACCGCGCTGGCCCCTTCGATGGTGATCGCCGCGGCGTTCCTCACTGTCATGCCGCGCGCCAGCCGGTAGTGGCCCGCCGGCACATGCACGTTGCGATTCTCCTTGAGGGCGCGGTCAATCGCCGCCTGAAACGCCACGCCATCGTTGTGGCGGATCCGTGCGTCCTTCGCGGATCGGTTCGCAGCATCCTTCAACGTCAGAACATTCCCCTCGATTTTCTCGATGATGGTCACCAGTTGGTCGCGCGCGCCGAAGGAGATGACGTAGCCCGACTCCCAGTCGCGCTGATTGAGCCGTACCTCCACGCCGCCGCTCAAGGGCTGCCAGTCGTGCGTGATTGCCACGGCGGGCTGCCAGGTATGTCCGAGATCGTCACTCCAGCGGAATTCCGGTTTGCCGGGCGCAATGTCCAGCACATAGATCACCCAGCTTCCTGCGCTGCCGTCGTAGCCCCGGATCTCCACAGAGTCGCCCGGTTTCTTGGAATTGTAATAGCGCTCGCCCGTTCCCCACATCCGGGTCGGGGTGTAGCGGATGTTGCACTTCGAGATCATCACCCCCTGGCCGACTTTGAAATCGCCGGCGTCGGCGACGGCGATTTGTTTCGAGCCGTCGGTGGTCGCCGCGGTCGTCTCGAACTTGGAGCCGGACGCGCCGCAATCGCGGACATCGAGCCATTCGGGTCCCGCGGCATATGACATGCCGAGGCTGAGCGCAAACAGGATGGCAAGGAGGGCTGGAAATACTCTTGTGGCATGGGACCGGTGGCTTTTCATGAGCGTGTACAGGTTACGGGCGATGTCCGCCGAAAGCCATGTGGAAATGCGAACCATCGACGGACACGGACAACGTGGGTTTTTACTCGTCTCCTCGGTTGAAAAGACTAGAGTCAGGCATCGGCACAAGGAGAACGGATATGCCTAACATCCAGGATTGTGGAGTTTGGAAAAGAAGCGTGGTGTTGTTTATCTGGGGATTGATTGTATTGCAGCCGTCCCGGGCCGCCGAAACGGATCTTCAATCGGCAGCGTCGGTTCGGGACTATGACGTGGCAGCAAGGCATCTGACAGCGATGAGGGGGGAACTCATCTTGCTATCCAAAACCCACCCGGTATTACGGGGTATTGAGAAGGATAGATTGAGAGACCCTGCCTCTGGTTTCCCTGTCACTGTTTGCTCAGAATTTAACAGCCCCACAACAAAGCTGTCGCAATTGGTGGGAGACACAGATTGTGGTTTGAGTTTTGGCAGGAATCTGGTCATGGGGGATTTCCTTGAAATGAGCTTTCCAGTCCCCCAACGCAATGGTGTCTGCATTGACGTGGTCGTCTCTGCAAGCCCGGGGGTGGTTCGACATCTTGGCGGCGCCGATGAGAGTTGGGAATTGGAAAAAGGCGAGGCCCGGCTGACCATTTGTCATCGACTGATGATTGGCAAGGAGCTTAAGAATTTGGAAATTCCCATTAGAGAAATCCTTCATCGCAACCTCCAAGCGCTACAGGATGAGATTCAACAGAAATGTGGATGGGTTGCAAAAGACCACTGGTCACATGAACGCGACAACGACACTCCACGAGACGATGGCACAATCATACCAACGAAAACGGGTGTGGGACTCATTGTTGTCGGGTTGGCCGTTCTTGTGTTTCTTGGACGGCGGCGGGCAAGAAGACAAAGAC
>CAZAAF010000335.1:0-5827 GCA_964482575.1 uncultured Verrucomicrobiota bacterium
CGGTCCTGCAATGGGGCGTCCGCCGGGAAGGTCATGTACTGCTCCATCACATGTGCGAACGCGTCCACAATCCCGTTGCGGATTTGCTTCGCCGGCAGGCTGAAGGTCGTCTCCGGGTCCAGCACGGAAAAGACGGGGAACGAATGCCCGGACGTGAACGGCAGTTTCTCACGGGTCGCCTGGCGCGAGATGACCGAGTTGCCGTTCGCCTCGGAACCGGTGGCGGGCAGCGTCAACACCGTGCCGACGGGCAGCGCCGCCCGGACCGCCTGGCCCCCGCTGCGCAGGATCTCCCAGAGATCGGTCCCGGAATAGAGCGCGGCGGCCGCGATGAACTTGCCCGCGTCCAACACCGAACCGCCGCCCACGGCCAGGATAAACCCGATCTGCTCGCGCTTCACCACATTCACCGCTTGAAGGCAGGTTTCGTAAAGCGGATTGGCCTCGATGCCGCTAAATTCCACCGGGCGATGGTTCTTCAACGCCCCTTTCACCTGCTCATACACGCCGTTGCGCTTGATGGAACCTCCGCCATAGAGGAACAAAACGGCCGTGCCGGTGGGCACGCGACCGGCGATTTCCGCGATCATTCCGCGCCCGAACAAAATCTCGGTGGGATTTTTATAAACGAAGTTTTGCATGATGGTTGTCTTTCTCTTGGGAACACCGCCGGCCGTCAAAATCGCCGCACGTCCCCGCCCGATCAGGCCGGGCGCGGCCAGAACACCAGGATCGCCATGCCCACGGCAAACACGATGGCAAAGAGCACGGCGATTCTCACCAGCAACCGCCGGGTCCCGAGCGCGGCCACCGCCAGGCCTTTGAATATCAGGTTCGACAGGGACCCGAGAAGAATCAACCGCCAGGCAGTATCCGCATCCAGATGGGCGTCGTTGATCATCTGCCCGGCGGACAGGGTGATGGGCGCCACATCCGTGATGCCCGACAAGGCCGCCACCGCATAGAGCCCGCCCTGGCCGAAATGCGCCTGGCACGCGGCGGTCGCCAACATGACCACCGAAAACATGACGCCAAACACAATCGCCGGTTTCAGTTCGGTCGGGTTGGTCTGTTCCGGCATCCGCACGGGGTCATGCCGTTCCTTGAACCAGAGCAACAGGCAAAGGAGCATCAACGCCCCCAGCATCGCCCCCAACGGAGGCGCCACCACCCGCATGGAGGACGGCACCAAGGCCGCCAGGATCACCAGCACACGGCCATACAGGATGGTGGAGGCGACGAGCATGATGAAGGCAGCCAGCTCCTCGCTGCCCGCCACCGCCTGCGTCCGCCGCGCGAAACTGACCGTCGTCGCCGTGCTGGAGATGAGTCCGCCCAGGATGCCGCTGATCAACGCACTCGCACTCTGGCCGAAGAACTTGTACGCCACGTAGCCCGCGAGGCTGATGGCCACGATGAAGACCACAAACAGCCAGATCCGATGGGGGTTGAGCACGGCATAGGGGCCGTACGCCTGGTTGGGCAGCACCGGGAGAATGACGAGGGTGATCAGCACGAACTGCATGATGGCCTTGAAATCCGCCTCGCCGAGCGTCGTGGCCAGCCCATGCAATTGCGGTTTCAGATACAACAGCACCGCCACCCCGCCCACGATCGCCACCGCCACCGCCGTCTGCCCGACCACCAGATAGGCGCCGATGCCGAACATCATCAGGATGGATATTTCCGTGATCAGGCTCGGTTCGGCCTCGCCCATCTTCATCTTCATCTGGCAACCGGCAAAGGCCACCGCGCCGATGGCCAGGAACCCGGCCGCCAGCACCCAGCCGCCAAACTGCTGCGCCAGCAGCGCGCACACCGTTCCCAGGACCGTGATGATGGGGAAGGTGCGGAAACCTGCAAGGCGCACCGCGGCCGAGCGTTCCCGCTGCAAGCCGACCAGCAATCCCAATCCCAGCGCCACGCCCAGCAAATAGAAGATGTGTTGCATATCCAAGGTCGTTTGCATGCTCAGGTTCTCACTTCACTCCCAGGACAGCGATGATGATAAGGTCTATGACAAACAGCGCAACAATAGAAATCTCCAGCACCATCATCACCCGGTTGGTGCTGTCCTGCTGGAGCATCGTGTAGAGGCCGTCCAGCGCGCGCAGTTTCCCGTTCACATTCCCCTCCCATTCGGACAAATGAAAGCGCGCAGCGCACCCCATGTAAATCCGCGCCAGATGCCAGTCCCCAAAAAACTTCGTGATGTTCGACAGCTCGTCCGCCACCTTGGCCAGGTCCATCTTGATCTCGCGCAACTTATCGAGCACCTGCTGGCGGGCGCGAAACGCGTGCGGCCGCGTGACGATTTCAACATCGTCATAGGCCTTGTCGAGCACCTGGTCGAGTTTGGTATCGTACACCTTCAACTCCTCCAGTTGGAGGTTGGCCACCTCCAGCACGTAGAGGGTTTCCTGATAGCCTTTCGGGGTGTCCACCAGCAGGGCCGTGTCCCAGTCCACCACGGCCAGGTCGTTCTTGTAATAGGAATAGCGATACTTGAGGGTCTCCTCCACCTCCTGGTCGCTGAGCCGTGACGCATCCGCCTCGCCATCCAGAAACGCCGCCACCTCGCGTTCGTTCCGCTCCAACCACCGCTCCATCGGCTCATCGGCGTCCGATCCCACCATCGGCGAGCTGACGCAAAACACGGTATAAACTTCCGCCTCCTCCAACGCCGCCACCGGGGTGTCGAGCTGGGGCTTCCAACTGTCGAAGAAGCGCTGCACGATGGTCTGCACCCGGCCATCGAGCGTCGTGCCGTCCGTGAAACCCAGGTTCCGGAACGCCAGAAGGTCCGCAATGCGCTCGCACGCAACCGGCACACGCACCTTTACCGAGACGGCGCCGATGGCAAAGAGCTTCACCGAGGTCCGGAGTGTCACCGGGCCATTGGCGGTTTCGAGCCTCGTCTCCTCCATCTCGATCGCCAACGGATGATACACGGGAAAATCGCGCGGCGCATCCTTGAGCCGGCCCAGGCGAAACCGTTCCGCCACGCCCGACATCCGTTTCTCAATTTCGGCGAGATTCGCCTCATAGGCGATGTCATAGGCGTAAAGATAGATAATTTCGCCGTTCATCAGTGTCTCCCGGCTCTACCAGACGACGTTGGTTGCGGTCGAATAACCGTCTTCGTTTTCACCATACCATACAACGCGGCCCGAGGAAAGGCGGCCCCCGTTCCATCGACCGCGGGGGCGGCGACGGCTACATGTTGAGTTTGCGCCGGACCGCACGCTGGAAATGGGGCTGATTCAATCGACGCCAGGCATCCTCCAGCTTCTCCAGATGCTCCTGCCGCCGTTGCTCGAGCAAGGACACCAACGCCCGCGGCGGCCTGGGCCGCCGGGAGACCAGTCGCGCCAAACCGACATCGGTGTCGTGGATGCGCGCCAGGCTTCGCTCGGCGGCGTGAACCCGTTCCGTGAGCTTCTCAAGCGTTGGCCCCAGGACTGGGGCGAAGAACCACCCCATGTAGCGGACACGCCGCAAGGCCATGCGAAGGCGATGCAGGTCTTCGGGAGAATCGGATCGGCGCAGCGACGCCAGGGCGAGCGCACGGCGCCATTCCCGGCGGAGTTGCTTGCGCCCGAACTTGTCCACCGGGCCGCCCGGTCCCGTCCGGACCAGGCGCGGCAACTCGATCCGCAGCAACCGGCCGAACTTCAGCTTGAGCGCCGCTGTTCGCGACTTGTTCAGGCATCGCCGCACCACCGCCTGCTGCTGACGCTGCTGTCGGAGATGATGCTGTACGAACGCCTCCCATCCCGGCTCGCCGGCAAACCGTCGCTGCAAATCCACCCCCGTCAGGAACGCGGTCCACACGTCCACGTCCCGCGCCGGCCCCAGGGCCCGGTTCAGTTTCTGAAGGGCGCGATCGAGATCGGGGGCACAGGTCGCCGCGAGCGGTTCGCGGAACGCACGTAACGCGGCGCGCATTTGCCGGGCGGCAACGCGAATATCGTGCAGCGGCATGGGGCTTTGCCCTTCCCTCGCGCCCGGGATGTTGATCCAAAGGGTCTTAGCCTGTAACGCCAGCAACCGGCGCGCCGCCTCGGCCACACTCAGTTGGGGCCGCAACAACGCCGGTTCCTTGCGTGGGCCGTGGCGGACGCTCCCCCACTCAATGTCCTTCGGACAGACCTGCCGCCAGAGGTCGGATTTCTGGTCGGCGCGCTCGATGTTCTGCGGAAACCGCCCGGTATGAACAGTCACCCGGATTTTTCCGTCTTCCGCCCGGACTGCCCGGATCGACGCGTCCTGACGGTGACCGAGATCCAGTCCATCCGCCACGCGCAACAAGGCCCCCAATCGGAGGGCGCGCTCGGGGTACGGCAAGCACCGGACCCAGCGATGGCGCTGGATGTCCCGGGCGTCGCCGGAATGCAGCAGCATGATCGCGGCAATCAAATCGCGGTCGGCATCAGAAACCCCCTTGATCCCTTCATGCAACACAATGCGGGCGCTGTGTTGCCGGTGACCGGCCGGGTGAACGCTGTAGCCGACGTCATGCAGCCGGCCGGCGGCCTCGAGGAGCACGCGGTCGCCCCCGGCGAGTTTCAGCGCCCGCCGACAGCCGTCAAACAAACGCAGCGCCGCCGCTGTGACATGCCGCGAATGCGTTTCCTCGTTATCGTACTTTCGACAGAGTTGATCAACCGAGAGCCGGGTTGGTCCGCGGGCGGCGCTCATGGCTCATTTCTTCGCCACCGGCAGTTGCGGCTCAAACACCATGTACAGGTTCTTCTCCGCCTGCTGCGCCGCCTTGCACGCCTGCCGGTAAAACGCCTCCTGCGACCGCAGCGGCTTGGCGCGACGCGACGGCTTGACGCGCTCATAACGGCCGTCCGGCAACAACCGGTGCGCCTTGACCGTATCCTGGAGGCACGTCTGCAGAATGGCGGTCAACTGGCTGCGACACACGGGATCCTCGACGGGCACCAGCAATTCCACGCGCCGATCGAGGTTGCGCGGCATCCAGTCGGCGCTGGACATGAACAATTGTTCTTCGCCCCCGTGATGGAAGTAGAAGATGCGGCTGTGTTCAAGAAACCGGTCCAGCACACTGGTGACCGTGATGTTCTCGCTGAGTCCGGGAACGCCCGGCCTCAGGCAGCAAATGCCGCGGATGCTGAGTTCAATTTTTACCCCCGCCTGCGAGGCCCGGTACAGCGCCTCGATGATGTCGCGATGGACGAGCGCGTTCAGCTTGGCCATGATGCGAGCCGTCTGCCCCTGTTTGCAGCGCTCGATCTCGCTCTCGATCAATTCGATCAGCCGCGGTCGCAACCCGTGGGGTGCCGCCTCGATCTTGCGGTAACGGATGGGCTGGGAATAACCGGTGATGGCGTTGAAACACGCCGTGGCGTCGGCGGCCAGGTCGTCGTTGCACGTCATGAGGCTGACGTCGCTGTACAGCCGCGCGGTGACCTCGTTGTAGTTGCCGGTGCCGAAGTGCACATAACGCCGGATGCCGGCCGCCTCGCGCCGGACGATGATGCACGCCTTTGCGTGGACCTTCAGCCGCTTCAGCCCATAGATCACCTGCACGCCGGCATGCTCCAGGGCCTCGGCCCACCCAATATTGCGTGCCTCGTCGAAGCGCGCCTTCAACTCCACCAGCACAGTCACCAATTTGCCGCGCTGCGCGGCCCGCGCCAGGGCAGCCACGATCCGGCTGTTTTCGTTGGTGCGATACAGGATCTGTTTGATCGCCAGCACATTCGGATCATCCGCGGCCTGCTCGATCAGCCGCAGCACCGGCTCGAAGCTCTGGTAGGGATGAAACAGCAGCACATCCTTGTGTGCGATGATGTCG
>CAZAAF010000336.1:0-5563 GCA_964482575.1 uncultured Verrucomicrobiota bacterium
CCGCGGATGCTTCGGATCGAAGTTCGGCACGCGCGCCAGCGGCTGGCGCCGGCCCCCGAAATAGAGTTGCTGGAACCGGCAGTCGGGCAGGTCGAGCCCGCCGAGGTCACTCAGCATCACCTTCCCGCGCCAGGGCCGCCAGTCGCCCACCACCCGCCCGCCACTGAGGACGACCTCCTCTCCCCTGGCCGCCTGAATGGTCAGTCCCGTATCCTGCGCCTCCAACGTCAGCGCCTGCTTCAAGTAGTAAACGCCGCCGTGAACAATGATTGAGAAATCGGCAATGGGAGATTGGAGATTGGATCCCGCCTCCTGCCTTCCGCCGTCGGCCTTCTTCCGCCTCTCCTCCCGGACGGCATCCCTCGCCCGTTCCAATGTGGCGAACGGCTTCTCCTTCGTGCCGGGATTGGCATCGTCGCCGGTGACGGCCACATGGAAATCGGCCGCGCGCAAAACAACCGGCGAAACCAACAGAAGGAGAATCAGAAAACAACCGTATCGGGTCTTTGCCATCATGGTTTGTCCGTCGCTCCCCTGCCCACGCCGCGCTGCATCAGGACCTTGAGTTCATCCAGGTGCTTTTCATACACGCCGCGCGGGGTGGCGTTGTGCTGCCGGCAAAGCGATGCCGCCATGCCGACCACTTCGCCCATCATCCCTCCCGTCCGCATCACGCGCACCGTGCCCAGCGCCACGTGGGTGACACTGATGTCCCGCCCGGCCATCAGGAGGTTCTCGAGGTTGCGCGAATACAGGCAGCGGTACGGGATCGGGTAGGGCTTGATCTTGATGTGCCGGGCCTCCGACTGGAACGCCTCGCAGGCGCACAGGGGTTTCTTCGGATAATGCAGGTCAATGGTCCACGTGGTCGTGACGGAGGCATCGGGAAAAGGCCGCGCCTCCACGACATCCTGCTGGCGCAGGATGACATCGCCGAGCAGCCGCCGCGACTCGCGCTTGCCGCCGATGTAGGCCACCCACTTCAACCGCTTGCGGGCGAACTCCTCCTTGAACTTGGGATGATTCTTCAACACCGCCCAGTTGCCGTAAACGACGCGCAGGCCGTAGTCGCGAATCTGTTCGATCTCGGTGATGTGGTTGCGCATCGCGCCCGTCTCCCAGTCCCAATCGCCGCGGGTGGTCTTGATGCACGTCTTTTCATCGAGCGGCAGCGCCCACGGGCATTTCGGAAAACGGGAAGCCGCCGCCTCCTCCTCCGCATACCACTGGACCGACGTGCCCATCACCAGCTCGTCCTTTTCCGCCGGCGCAGTCGCCTCCCCGAACTCGTTCCGGGATTCCCGGCCGTAGGCGAAGTCGGCCCCGGCCAGCACGCCCACGACGCCATCGCCGGTGCAGTCGGCCACCAGCCTCGACCGGAATCTCCGCTTCACGCCGGTGCGGATCTCCTCCGCGATCACGGCGGCGATGCGTTTCCCGTTCATCTCCACGCCATTCGCGCGGCTGTTGAGGACGAGCGTGAGGTTCTTCTCCGCCCGGACCACGGCGAGCTTCTTTTCATCCTCGTAGTTCGAGGCCGGGCCGGCATTGTGGATTTTCTTCTCGGGATGAGCCTCGAGGATCACCATGACCTCCTGGCTGCGCGGCAGATCGGGCGCCTTCTTCGCCTGGTACAAGTTCCAGTGGCCAACGGGCCCCCATTCATCCAGCAGATCGCCCAGATGCGGATACGGTTGCTGGTGAATCAGGCCGGAAAGCCCCACCCGCACCTCGGAACTGTTGTTGCCGCCGAGCACGGGCCGATCGTGAATCAACGCCACCTTGCACCCCAGCCGCGCCGCGCTGACAGCCGCGCAACAACCGGCGGCGCCGCCGCCCACCACCACGAGATCGAATGCCCCCGCGTCCTGCGGCGTCTCCGGAAGACCGCGAAGCGTGCGGCGCAACGACACGAGTGTGGCGGGATCATTGGGCGGCGCACCCTCGCCGGCCGTGAAGAGCAGCGCATCGCACCGGCCCGCAAACCCCGTCAGGTCATGCAGCGCCAGCGTGACCGATCGCTGCCCAATCTTCACCACCCCGCCCGCCTGCCAATGCCAGTCGTTCCCTTCCGTGCCAAAAACCGTCTTCACAGGCTTGCCGTTGATCAAAACCCGGAACGTGCCCGGCGTCCCGGCCGCCTTCATCTCGGGCGGTGTGTCCTGGGTCTTCCACGGCGCGGTCCAATCCCGGGTGCGAACCCAAAGGCGATAGGTTCCCGGGCTTGGAAACTCAACCGTCGTCGTGGCATCCGCCACCGGCACACCCAGACCATGGGCCAGCACATACGGCGACCCCATCTGGTCCATGGATTGTTGGTCAATCACCCATCCCCCAAGCTGCGAGAAGCTCTCAGCCTCGACAAGCACGTCGCCGGCTGATTCTCCACGGGCAACGGGGGAAAGCCCTGCCAGAAGCAGCAAACACATGAAGCGGAAGAACATCTTCATGCGCGCAGCCTGCCACCAACCCCCGTCCGCGCGCCACAAGAAAACTCCTCGGATGAATCCGTTGGTTTGGCTGCTGGACCATGCGATAGCCGGACGCACAATCAACAAGGCAGACCGCTTTCTCCAAACGCGATTGAAAATGGAACGACCCCGCGCCGCCCCGGCAAACCGCATCGCGCGTTTTCGGACATTCCGCCACCTGCAGAAGCTTTGGATGTGCAAATCGGCGACGACAGGTGTACAATCGCTGTCGGCGAAAGGAGATTACAAAGGACATCACGCCACAAAGAACGTTTGACCGTCAAAGTCTGGCATCGGGCTTTCGAAATATGCCGGCAAGCCCATGTAAACATTCCTGTTCACGAGCGCCCAAGTTTACCTGTGCTCAAAGAACACACACCCACAAACAGGAGGTCATGACAAAGCAGGCGCTCACCTGATCTCGTCAACGGTCAACAGTTTACCCCGATGAGTCGCTATTACTTTTGGAAGAGATTAACGCCGAAACACCACTAACCATTATGAATAATACGCTCTACATTTTTGGAGCAGGATTCTCTGCCCCCCTTGGCTTACCACTTATGAACAACTTCCTTGTTAAATCCAAGGATTTGTATTTCAAGGACAAGTCCAAATACGCCTACTTCGATGAAGTGTTCAACTTGATCGATGAAATGTCAGTCAGCAAGAACTACTACAATACGGATCTATTAAATATAGAAGAGATCCTATCAATTCTCGAAATGCAGTCGTTTCTTGAGGAGAGCGGAAAGAGCCTGAAACCAGTGTTTATCGACTACATCAAGGCAGTAATTGAGTTTTACACACCACAGAACCCTTTGCGTGATCCCAATAAGCTTCCCGGCAATTGGCATGGGTTTTTGTTCGACCCGAAATGGAATGGTCATGGGTTGTTTATCTTGAATCTTCTGCGTCTTTCAATCCGCAATCAAAGAGGTGTCAACTCCAACAACACGCCATTCTCACGATTCTTGGTTGAGCGTTGTACAGATGATGATTTCCGATACAGTGCTTTGACCCTTAACTACGACTGTGTACTTGAGTCATTTTGCAAGAGCTTCACGACTTTATATCAACCTACAAAACCCGTGGAATTTCAGAGAGGGGAATACGAAGATCTGTGGAATACACCTACGCTGGCCAAACTTCACGGTTGCGTTCAAGAGGGGTGTATTGTGCCACCAACTTGGAATAAAGGCGCCCACAAAGATATTATCCCGGCATGGCGAAAGGCTTATTTTCTGCTTCAGGAAGCGAATCATATTCGTTTTGTTGGCTATTCCCTCCCCGCCGCTGATACCTACGTTAAATACCTTCTCAAATCAGCTGCTTTGACATCCCCGCACTTAAAAACTATTGACGTAATTTGCCACGACCCCACAGGCGCAGTGAAGGCTCGATATGACGAGTTTGTAGATTTTTCGTTCTATCGTTTTGCTAACTCAAAGACCGAGGACTACTTGGCAGCGGTATATTCCCCATACGAGTTCAAATACGTAAAAAGCTTCTCACACGACGACAAGGTTGAGTTTCGACAGTTGGAGGATGTTCACGACCAGTTTATGAATACGGCAAGGCAATCAAACGCAAATGTCAACTAGTCATCTTCGGTCATGATTTGAGCCAATCCTCTGCAATTGACAAGAGGGCACGACGACACCGACTCCATTTCCAAACTGTTCACCGCCGTGTCCAACAAGAGTCTCGGCGATGCCCTGAATGAAGGCTTTGTCCGTCTCGAAGCCATCACCGCGCTACAGCCGATCCTGGGACGAGGACCCGCCCGAACGGCCACCAACCCCCATCCGCGCGCCACAAGAAAACCCGGTCCGCCCCCAGCACCCCCGGCAGGCTGGCCGCGACCCGACGCCCCGAACCCATGGCCGGGCGTGCCGGAGATGAAGTAAGAAAAACACTTGACATAACAGCAAAATATACTATACTCTTGTCCAGGCAAGAAAACAGATTGGCAGAGAAGAACAAGGAACCCCAACCCGGCCCTGCCGCTCCGGCTGGCGACCCTCTGAAACGCCCGGGAAAGGTCCTGGGCTGAGGGAGGGGGTTGTGTGTTCTCGTTCTTTGACAAGTGTACGGGCGCGTCGTCCGCGGAAGACGATGAACCCACGAATGGACTCGAAGGAGGGTTTTGACAGGATGAACAGGATTCTCAGGATGGGAACAGCCATCCATCCTGTAACATCCTGTTCATCCTGTCCTTACCCTGTTTCGCCGCCCAGAAATCAACCGTCATCAAGGCCTTTTCAGATTAATTCGAGCCAATCAAGATAAGAGCCCAATTTTCCGGTCCTACACCGTCCGGCCTCCCTGATCCCGTCCCCGGATGGACCAAGGACACGGGTGGGGCTGGCTGGGGCGATACGGGTCGGTCCGGCTGAATCCGACTGCTTTTTTTTCAAACCCGGCCGGCCCGTTGTGCCATATCGGCGCATGCGAACCCCTGCGGGAAGGTCCGGAAACCCCGGGCCGGTTGGCTGGAGCATGGCAGGCAAGGCGGTCACCGGGACCCGCTGGGCTTCGCCTGGGTATATGCGGGGAAGATGCCCGCCGCCGCCGGATTCCCTCCTCACCGCAGCGCCTGCTCACCGAGGTAGTTGCCATAGGTGAGCAGCAACACGGCGCCTATTAATATGGTGAGGGCGATGCCGACCGTGCGGTGCGTGAGACGGCGGCATTGCCGCCATTCGCGCAGGAGGATGCCGACGAGGTTGCTGATGAGGACCAGCATGATCATATGGATGGCCCAGCTCGTGAACTTGTAATGGCCCATCCGCACGTGGCCGAGGTTGTAGAAGAAGAACTGGCCATACCAGAACAGGCCGGTCACGACCGCCATCGCCCAGTTCACCGGCAGCCGCGCCTCTTCCGCGCCCGCCGGCAACTCGATCAGCTCGCCGAGCGTCCGGTGTTTCGCGTGCAGCCAGAGGCAGTAGATCGAGGTCGTCAGGAACGCACCGGTGTTGGAGAAGATATAGACGACGTTGCCGCGCCAGACGCCCGCGCCGTGCGCGCTGGCCACGTCGGCAATCGGCTCGCCCGCGTCCAGCGCAAAGCCATAGACCGCCGAGAGCACG
>CAZAAF010000336.1:5573-5811 GCA_964482575.1 uncultured Verrucomicrobiota bacterium
TGGCCGAAGGCAAGGCACTGATCGAACATCTGACCGCCGACAGCACGCCCGCCAGCAACGAGAGCAGCAGGCCTTTGACGAGCGAGAACTGGCCGGCCATCGCCTGCGCGCTGAGGTCGCGCTCCTTGAGCCGCCCCGCCCAGCCCGCGCCGGCAATGCCAAGGGTGCCGGCAACGATGCCCGCGATGATCCACTCCGCGCCGGGTTTGGCGAGCGTGCTGCCGAGGGTGCCTTTGAC
>CAZAAF010000337.1:0-5802 GCA_964482575.1 uncultured Verrucomicrobiota bacterium
ACTTCTGCTTGGCCCGATGCGCCGCCGGATTCTTCAACGTGCGGCCATCCTCGTTGCCAAGCAGGTTCGTGGAAAACCAGCCCTCCACGCGCAATCCGCGCGACCGGAACGCGGGCGCCAGCACGCTCTTCATCATCGTCTGGCCCGTCTTGCCGTCCTTGCCGGCCAGCGGAACACCGCCCTGCTCCGCCAGCTTGCGCAACGCGGGCAACTCGTCGGCCACGTTCGGCGTGAAATTGATGAACGGACACCCCGTCTCGATGGCCGCGCGCGCGTAAATGGCCGACGCCCCTCGCTTGCCCACCGGTTCCGTGGACATCACGTTCACCACCACCACGCGGCTCACGCGGTGCTTGCGGCGAAACGCCCCGATGTCCTTCTTCGCCGCAGCCACGCTCCAGCGCGCCGGCCACGGCTGGATCGCGCGCAGGATTTTCGCCACGGGTGCCAGGTCGGATTCCTCCAGCACCGCGTTGCGGCGCGCGGCGGTCAGTTCGTCCTCCCCACGCGGGTCCCAACCGGCAAACACCAGATCGTCCAGCGCCGCCAGGGGCACCCGCCGGCGCACCGCCGGGTCTTCGCTCAACATGCCCGCCGGTTTCGCCAACCCGCGCCGCATCAGGACCACACCGGTCACCACCGTGGACGCAACCGCGCCATTCAATCCTGCAATCAGTACTCCAAGTTTTTCGCTCACGTCTCGCAGGGTGCATCATTCGGGCCGCGCCTGCAAGCATGAGGTAGGTTGAAACCCAACGAGGTGAATTCCAGCCCTTGGTCAGACGAAGCATCTCGATGACTGCATGACGCAGTCCACGCTCAAGTGAAGTCTGCGTAGTACTGCACGCTTCTGCAATGCCGACAGACCCACTTATAGATCGCCGGATTGCCGCCCGGCCGATAATGCTTCTTAAAATCCTCAAATTCCGAATCCGCGGGTCGGCAGCCATGGAATGCCCTTGTGAAGGTCTCGACACACATGACCTTCAGTTCTGGCTCAGGAAGATCACCATGGAATTCGCAGGCATCCTTACAACAGGAAAGCCACTCCTCCTGCTGCCAGCTATTGAATCCCGGCGTCCGACGAGAAACCTCGTCAACGATGTGTTTTGCAACTCCTGCTTTTGTCAATGGACACGGGTCCACGAACAACCCATCGAACCTTCTTGCAGCACTCCCATCTGCGATACACCATGGGCAGAGTGAATTGACTTTCTTCCGGCTGTGGATTCGCGAGGTGTAAACGAAGCCACGTGCCTCACCACAACATTCGCAAACGGCACAGCTATTCTTGAGCGCCCCAGTTCGGATTGGGTCCGGGTGATATTGAAACACAGGCAGGTCCATAATTCATCACACCAACCAGCGTTCTGACGCCAACGCCATATTCCACGGCCGCGTAAAGTACTTGCGTCGCTCCTCTACAGCCGGCGCGACTTGAACAGCGTCAGCTCGTCATCCTTGCGGCCGAAGATGCGCTCGTGCTCCTCGATCACATAGCGGTCGGTCATCCCGCTGATGTAGTCGCACACGGCGCGATGCAGTCCGATTTTCTCAATCCGCGCCCGGCTCTGCGTGCCAAGGATGCGCGGCTGTTTCAACGCCGCCTCGAACAACTCCGCCATGAGTTTACAGGCGCGGCTGTTCACGCCCTCCACCTCCGGGTTGTAGTACAGCGTATGGTACAGGTAATCCCGCAACGCCAGCGTGCGCTTGTGCAGCGCCGGACTGTAGGCGATGAGCAGCCCGTCGTGACGCCGCACGTCGTCGGCGCTCTGGACACCCGCCTTCTCGATCTGCCGGTTGGAATGGGTGATTACATCCTCCACCTGCGCGTTGATGATGCACCGGATGGCGAAATAACTCCGCCGCGTGGCGTCGTGTTTGGGATGGTCCTTCGCGACGCGCTCGCTGATTTCCTGCCACAACTCGACCGTCGCCAGTCCCTCCTCGGTCAACAGCTTCGCGCTGAGACCGTCATCGAGGTCGTGGCTGTAGTAGGCGATTTCGTCAGCCACGTTGGCAATCTGCGCCTCCAGCGACGGGCTCTTAACCTCGAACCCCATCGTCTTGCGCGGCCGGTCAAACCCGGTGACATGCTTTGCCAGCCCCTCGCGTGTCTCGTAGGTCAGGTTCAGCCCGTCGAACTCCGGATACTTCTTCTCCAACTCGTCCACGATGCGCAGGCTCTGCTGGTTGTGCTCGAACCCGCCGTGATCGGCCATCAGATCGTTCAACGTCCGCTCACCGCTGTGGCCGAACGGCGAATGACCGAGGTCGTGCGCCAACGCGATGGTCTCGGCCAGATCCTCGTTGAGCCGCAACGCCCGCGCAATCGAGCGCGCGATGGCCGCCACCTCGATGGAGTGTGTCAACCGCGTGCGATAATGGTCGCCGGTGCCGTTGAGGAACACCTGGGTCTTGTATTCCAACCGGCGGAACGCGCGCGAGTGGATGACGCGGTCGCGGTCGCGGGCAAACTCCGTGCGCAGGTCGTGCGCCGACTCCTTGTGCTTGCGCCCGCGGCTCTCCGCGCTCTTCTGCGCGTACGGCGCAAGGCTCCGTTGTTCCTGAAGTTCCTGTTGTTCGCGGCTGGTTAACACACCGCTAATCTGTCAAACCCGGCCGTTTGCTGCAAGCGCGGTGTGGCCTCCCGACCGTGGCGCCGGCACCCCTGCCGGCATCTCGTTGGCATCTTCCGGAGCCTTCCTGGACAATAATCCCAAGGCAACACCTGTCCTGCGCTGCGGGCCAGATGCCGGCGCCGCGGTCGGGACCGGCAAATGACTCTGGAATAAACTTGCAGACAGCGGCCAAACGTGGCTTAGTGCGCCCGGATGCGGGAGTAATTCAGTTGGTAGAATGCAAGCTTCCCAAGCTTGACGTCGCGGGTTCGAGTCCCGTCTCCCGCTCCACTCTCCCCCAACCCACGAACACGCTATTTCGAAGCCGTCACCGCGCCACGTTAGATTCCCAACTATTTTCAGTAACGAGCCATGTGATGTCTCCAAGTTTTCGGCACCGATCCGCCGGTGACTTCTGCCTCGCGGAGTGAGGCCATGACGGTAGCCGTGGGCTTCAGCCCACGGTTGAGAACCGCCTACCCTGGGCGTCGCGGAGCGACGCGTGGACGGTTCAATCGTCGCGCCGCGACGCTGCTCGCAACCTGGGTGTTCCGTGGGCTGAAGCCCACGGCTACCATCGGCCCGTCGCTACGCGACGCCCGAGAGTCTGCGTCCTCCTCTCCGAAAACAGCGAAAAACTCAGATTACATCCGGCGGGTTGAAATCGCCGGGCCGGGATGGACAATCCTGAAGTGCGGCGGTAGCATGGCCGCGTCAACGCATCCGCCTTGACTGCACGGCAAAGCCGACAACATGCGATCCAGACCATCCGCACCCTCGGCGTGGAAGAAGCGACGGCCCAATGTGGCGCTGATCGTGGAAACCTCCGTGGTCTATGGACGCCAGATTCTGCGCGGCATCTCCCGCTATCTCAAGACCCATGCCGCCTGGTCGGTCTTCCTGGATGAGCACGAATTGCACATGCCCCCGCCCGCGTGGCTATCCCAGTGGCAGGGCGACGGCGTCATCTGCCGGTCCACGACGCCGGAATGGGCCGGGATTTTCAAGCGCCGCCGCCTGCCTGTCGTGGACCTCAACGACCGTTATCTCAACCTGGGGCTGCCTCACGTTGGATCGGACATGGTTGCCATCGGCCGGCTCGGCGCGGAACATCTGCGCGAACGCGGTTTCCGCCATCTGGCCTTCTGCGGGTTCAGCGGCGAAACCTGGTCGCAGCAGCGCCGCGATGGTTTTCTCGAAGCGGCCCGCGGACTGGTGAGGGAAAGCGACATCTATGAGTCGCCCTGGGCGGGGCTGCGCGAGCATCCATGGCAGGAGGAACGAAACCGGATCGCGCAGTGGCTCCATACCCTGCCGCGGCCGGCGGGCATCATGGCGTGCAATGACGTCCGGGGACAGCACGTCCTGGACGCCTGCCAGCACGCGGGCACGCCGGTGCCGGATGAGATCGCAGTCGTCGGCGTGGACAACGCGCAAACTTTTTGCGAATTGTGCAATCCCCCGCTCTCCAGCGTCGTCCCCGATGCCGAGCGCATCGGCTTCGAAGCCGCCGCCATGCTGGATCGCCTGATGTCCGGCCGGCGGATCGCCGTCCCAAACCTGCGCATGGCCCCGCTGGGGGTGGCCACGCGGCAATCCTCGGACGTTTTTGCCGTGGAGGATGCCCTGATCGCCCGCGCCGTGCGTTTCATCCGCGAACACGCCTGCGAGGGCATCCAGGTGGCGGATGTCATGGACGCCGTCCGCTGTTCGCGCTCGGTCCTGGAGCGCCGGTTTCGCGAATACCTGGACCGGTCGCCGCAACAGGAAATCCGCGAGGTCCAATTGCGCCGCGCCCGGCAATTGCTGGCCGACACGGACTGGACGCTGCCGCGCATCGCCGAGGCGACCGGCATCGAGCACCCCGAATACCTGAGTGTGGTATTCAAACGGGAAACCGGCCAGACCCCCGGCCAGTTCCGGCAGGCCCACCAGTCAACCCACGGCTTTGCCGAAGCGTAAGGATTCTCAAGGAATCCGCCCTGCACAGAAAAACCCTGCCATGGTTGCAGGTGTTTTGAGCCGCAACCAATCTCAAGATTCGGGACAAGCAAACTCATTTCAGCGCGGCCCGGCGGCGCAATCATGGCAGGGTTGAATCAGGAGCCATGCGCTTGACCGGAACCACTGACATCGTCAACCCGAAGGGAAAGATCTGAAATGACCCCGCCTCTGACAGGGGTCGTTTTTGACCTTCGGGAACTGACCGTTCACGACGGCCCCGGCATCCGGACTACCGTCTTTCTGAAGGGATGTCCCCTGCGCTGTGCCTGGTGCCATAATCCCGAGGGCCTGTCGCCATCCCCGCAAACCCTGCAGGGCACCTCTGGCGGGCGCCGGGTTGGGCAAGGCTATTCCTCGACCGAACTGGCGACCCTGCTGAATCGCCAGGCGCCGTTGTTGCGCGACAAAGGCGGCATCACGTTCTCCGGCGGCGAACCCCTGATGCAGGCCGCGTTCGTGGCGGAGGTGATCGATCAACTGCAGGGCCTGCACGTCACCCTGGACACCTCCGGCTATGGAACGGAGGAGGATTTCCGATTACTGGCCGGCAAGTGCGACTTAGTCTTGTTCGACCTCAAGCTGATGGATGCGGAAGCCCATCGTCGTTGGACCGGCGTGGACAACCAGCCGATCCTCCGCAACCTCGCCCTCCTGGCTTCCATGGAAACCGGGTTTGTTATTCGCGTGCCTCTCGTCCCAGGCGTGACCGATACGGCGGAGAACCTACGCGCCATGGCCCGGCAGGTGAGCACACTGCCCCGGCGACCGCGCGTCGAGCTGTTGCCCTACAACCGCGCGGCCGGTGGCAAGTATGCCGCCTGCGGCCTGGAGTGGCGCCCGGGGTTCGACGAAACGATGGCGGTGCAAGCCGACCTCAAACCCTTTCAAGAACTCAATGTGGAGGCCTCGATGGCATGAATACCCTGGAACCATCCCCAGTGAACAACGTCTGTGCGCCGGAACTGTCGCCACGGTTGGCGGCCATGAAACAGCGCATCCGCGCCGGCGAACATCACCGCTATCGGAGCACGCAGGTGGTGAATGTGCAGCCCGAATGCGACGCGGAAGGTTTGTCGTGGACGCGACGGGCGGCGCGCCTGACACACCGCATGTGCGAGGCGCAGACCGTGGTCATCGGGCCGGACGAACGGATTGTCTTTACCCGCACGGTTCG
>CAZAAF010000338.1:0-5789 GCA_964482575.1 uncultured Verrucomicrobiota bacterium
CTCAGACAGCTTGCGGTTGAGGTGCAGCTCCAAGTTGCCGGTGCCCTTGAATTCCTCATAGATCACGTCATCCATGCGGCTGCCCGTTTCTATCAAGCAGGTGGCCATAATGGTCAGGCTGCCGGCCTCTTCCAACTTGCGCGCCGCGCCGAAAAAGCGCTTCGGCCGCTGCAGCGCGTTCGCATCCACGCCGCCGGTGAGCACCTTGCCCGAAGCCGGCACAACGGTGTTGTACGCCCGCGCGAGCCGCGTGATCGAATCGAGCAGGATCACCACGTCCTTCTTGTGCTCGACCAGGCGCTTGGCCTTCTCGATGACCATCTCGGCCACCTGCGCGTGGCGCTCGGGCGGCTCGTCGAAGCAGGAGCTGACCACCTCGCCCTTGACGGTGCGCTCCATGTCCGTGACCTCTTCGGGGCGCTCGTCAATGAGCAGCACGATGAGATAGATGTCGGGATGGTTGGTGGAGATGGAATTGGCAAGTTTTTGGAGCAGGATGGTCTTGCCAGTACGCGGTGGTGCGACAATCAGGCCGCGCTGGCCCATGCCGATCGGCACCAGCAGGTCCATCGCCCGCATGGCGATTTCGTCGGGCTTGCTGGTAACTTCGAGCTGGATGCGCCGGTGCGGGAACAACGGCGTGAGGTTGTCAAACAGGACCTTGTCTTTGGCCTTCTCCGGGTCCTCGCCAAAAACGGCTTCGAGCTTCAAGAGCGCGAAGAACTTCTCCTTGTCCTTCGGCGGGCGGATCTGGCCGGAGATCAGGTCGCCATTGGCAAGGTCGAACCGCCGGATTTGGGACGGCGAGACGTAAATATCCTCGGGGCACGGCAGGTAATTGTAGCTGGGCGAGCGCAGGAAACCGAAGCCGTCCGGCAGGATTTCCAGCACGCCCTCGCCGATCATGACCACGTTGGTCTTGACGGCGGTGGCTTCCAGGATCTTGAAGATGACCTCGTGCTTCTTGAGCACACCAACGCCCTCGATATTGAGTTCGCGCGCCAGCTTGTTGAGCTGGGGCACCGCGATCTTCTGGAGGTCGGCCAGGTAGATGTTGCCGCCTTTGTCGATCGCCTTGCGCACGCTGACCTCGGCTGCGGCCGAAATGCCTGCATGCACCTCCGGCGAGCTTTTCTTCGCGGATCTCTCCTCGGAAGCGATCGCTTCAGAAACGGCCGCCGCTTTCTTTGATGTTCTAGCCATAGTTGTTCCTCTCACTTCTAAAGGTTGCCGCCCGCTGGCGCCGGGGTATCCAGTTGTTTCCAAACCCTGGCCATTTGTTGTTCCAGCACTGCCGGCGAACTCTCATTCCATACGACAAAATTCGCGTCCTTCATTTTGGCCGTCATCGGCATCTGTGACTGGATGCGCGCCTGGGCCTGCGCGGCATTCAAACCGCGTCCCTGCAACCGGGCCCGCTGCGTGGTTTCCGTACAGGCCACGACAATCACCGTCTCGAACTGGTCCTGGACGGCCACTTCATAGAGCAACGGAATGACCACGACGACCACGCCATGCCAGCCATCCCGTTTCAAGGCCGCCAGGGCATCCTGCCACGCGGTACGCACCACCGGATGCACGATCGCGTTCAAGCGTTGCCGCTGGCGGGCATCGGCAAAAACGATGTTCCCCAGCCGCGCTCGATCCACCGTCCCGTCGGCGGTTAAAATCTGCCGGCCAAAAGTCTGCACGACCGCCTCAAACGCGGGAGTTGCTGGATCGAGCGCCCGTCGTGCCAGTTCGTCGGTATCCACGACGCGGGCGCCAAGTTTGGCCAGCACCGCTGCGGCTGTAGTCTTGCCGGAGGCAATGCCTCCGGTCAGGCCTGCCTGAATCAACCTATCCATCCGTTGGCTTGGCAAATGACATTTCTCGGTGTCATTCAAAAAGGGGATTATTTCACCACCGGCCTCGTTGGCACCCTACCCGCACTCTCCAACCGTTTTCGAGGGTGGCAAACAATACCGCACAACCGGCCGATGTCAAGTCGCCGTCAACCCAGCGGCAACTCTTTCTGTGATGTCCGTCGCTGCTGCTGCCGTACTTCCTCCAGGAGCGACTTGAACCCCAACCGCTCGTACAACCCGGCCAGCCGCTCCTGATCCGGCTCCGACCGGCGCCAGTCATCCCATTGGACTGTCACCGGCAAAGCCGCGTTCAAAATCATCAGTGTCCGGTTTTGCCGGACTCGGTCCACATTCTGATCGATCGCCGCACGCAGGCGGTCATTGGCGATTTCCTGCCGTCGCGCCAGCACCGCTTCCGCGCTGCCAAACTGTTCCAGTAATCGCGCCGCCGTCTTCGCCCCGACTCCCGGCACGCCGGAAATATTATCGGCGCTGTCGCCGGTCAGGCAAAGCCAGTCCAGCAACTGGTCCGGCGGCACGCCGTAACGCGCCCGCACCGCCTCGCGGTCCATGAGCACGTTGCCCTCAGGCAACGCCCGCACGCCGACGATGCGGTCATTGACCAACTGCATCAAATCCTTGTCGGCGGATGCGATCAATACCCGCGCATCCCCGGCCTGACGGCAAACGGAGGCGATGATGTCATCCGCCTCACAATTCGGCTGTTCCAGGGAGACAATATGCAGGGCGTCCAGCACCTCGCGAATGACGGGCATCTGGGCGCGCAGGTCATCGGGCATCGGTTTGCGCTGGGCCTTGTAGGTTTCCAGCACCTGCAACCGCTCCGCTGGCACGCCGGTATCCCACGCCACCACCCAATGGGTGGGTTGAAAATCGTCGGCCATCTTGCGCAGCATCTTCAGGAAGCCGAACACGGCATTGGTCGGCTCGCCGCGGGGATTGGTCAGCCTGGGAATGGCAAAGAACGCCCGGTATGCGTAGCTGTGACCGTCAACCAAAAGCAGGGTTTTATCCGCCATGCGCGTGGAAACCAGCAACCACTGGCAACGTCACAAACCCAATTCCTGCGTCAGGGCCGTCCTCAGGGCCTCGGCGCCGGCGCCGGCGCGCCCGGTGCGGGAGCCGGCGGCTCCGGCGCTTGCATCACCGGACTCGACGTGGTCGGCCGGTTGATCAAATCGCCGTAGGGATCGATCAGCTTGGCCGTGACAAACACCATCAGGTTCTTCTTGATGGTATTTTCGAGTTCGTTGCGGAACAGCTTGCCAAACAGCGGAATGTCGCCCAGGAACGGAACCTTGTCCTGAATCTTGGTGGCATCCTCACGAATCAAACCGCCGAGAACAACGGTGGAGCCGTCGTACACCATGACGCTCGTGGTCACGCGCCGGATGGAGAACACCGGCTGCGGATAGGGGAAGACAAGGGTGTACGACGCAGCCGCCGACGGGTTGTTGAGACCGCTGCTGCCCAACGAGTCGCGGCTGCCGTAGTCCACGAATCCGTCGAAGTCACTGACCTCCGGGATGAGCGTCAGGTTGATCAAGCCGGTCTCGCCGATCTGCGGGGTCACGTTCAACGTCACACCGAGGTTGCGCGTCTGGAAGCCGCCAGGGGTCGGAGGCGAAATCATCGGCGCCGAGATCGACGCACCCGAGGAGGCCGCGGACGAAGCGGAGCTGGCCACGCGCGGCGGCTCAAACTCGGTCGGATAGATGAACTCGCGGATGACTTCGATCTTGGCCTGTTGGCCGCTGATGGTGGTCACCTTGGGCGCGCAAAGCAGATCCGTGTTTTCGCGCTGGGACAACGCGCGCAGGATGACCTGGAATTGGGGATTGGTCAGCAAACCCGTGAACGTCGCCACGGAGTCATTCACTGTCGTACTGGTGGCCGTCGTGCCGCCCAACAACGCATCCAGCTTGTTTCCCACCAGCGTACCTGCCTGGCTGGCAAACCGGTTGCCTTGCGTCAGGTTCTGCGTGGGCGTGGTCGGCAAATCGGAACCGTACACCGGGAAGTTGCCGTTGGGCGCATTGCCACCGCCCAGCATGAAGGCGCTGCCAATGCCGCCGACGCTGCCAAATCCCCACTGGCCCAACACCCAGTCGAAGCCCAGCTCGCGCAAATCCGTCTGCTGGATTTCAATGAACTTTGCCTCAATGGTCACCTGCTGGCCTTGCGCACGGCGCAGGGTGTCGAGAATGCGCTCGATGTTGTCCAGATTGTCGGGCGTGTTGGTCACGAACAACTGGCTGGTCGCCGATTGATACGTCACCGAGGCGCCTGTGTCAAATTTCACACCGGCATCGGTGAAAAACTTCCTGATGTCGTCGGAGGACACCTGCGCACTACTGGTCGTCGGCGCTCCACCGGCGGCGGGCGTTGGAGCCGCTCCACCGGCCGGAGCCGGACCGGCTGGGCCTGCCGTCGGAGCCGCGCCCGTCACGACGGGCGCGAAAATACCGGGCGGGACGTTGAAGCTGCGCGTCACCATCTGTCCCGGTGGAACATAATTCGGGGGTACGATCAGCACCGCATAGTTTTCCACAATGAACTTCAGGCCGGCAATATCGGTCACGTACCGCAAGGCGTCGCGCAACGGAACGTCCATCAGGTTCAATGTGATCGCGGGCGTACCGCCAAGGCCAGGACCTGTCGGCGCCGCGGGCGCCGCGGGAGCCACGGGAGCCGGGGCTGCCGGCGCGGGCATCGGAGCCGCCGGCTCAGTACCAGGAGCCGCGGGCGCACCGGGAACGGCGGGCGCACCAGGCACAGCCGGAGCCGGCGTCGGGGCTGGAACCGGGGCCGGAGTCGCTTCCGCGGGGGCCGTACCACCGGAGGTACCGCTGGACAAGCCGCCTGCGAAGACGATATTGATGCCGTTGCCACCCTGCAACTTGTCGATTGCGCGGCTCTGATCCGCGAGGAAATTGACCACGTCCACGATATTGGCTTCCCGGAACTCGATCTTCGGCAGCCGGATCGTGTCGAGCTTGCGCATGAGCTTTTCCTTCTCCGGCGGGATGATGGTGGAAACCTGGGTGGTCCTGGTGCCTTGGACGCGCGGCACGCGGATCGGCGGCGCCCACGCCTCAAGCGCGTCGGCTGCGTATTGCACACGCACGCGGTTCCGATCCACCTCGGCCGTGTGATAGCGCTGCTCATTGACCTCCCGCAACAGGGTGCGGGCTTCCTCGTTGTACCGATCCACGGCCATGGCCGCATTGCACTTCTCGGCCGCCAAATCCAGTTGATTGCTCTGGAAGGCAAGGCGCGCATCCCGCAACAACTGCGTTGTCTGGTTTTGCGCCCTCTTGAAGTCCGGCGTCTCATTGACCGGCGGGATGGTTCGGGGAACCTCGTCCGGGGAAACAGCCGCGGTCGTCCAGGGCTTGGGCGACGCGCCTCCACCTGCCTTGGTTTCTGCTTCCGCAATCTTGATGATCCGCTTGGCACCGGCGTTGTTGGGATCGTACTTCAGGATTTCGTCGGCGGCGGCACGGGCGACGTCGTAGTTCTTCGCCTTGAGAGCCGCGTTGCCCTTGTTGAGGTTGGCGGAGATCACACCGGCCTGGGCGGCCGCCACGTCCTTGGCCGCCATGGAACTCTTGGGCAGGATGCTGAGGGCCTGGGCGTAACCGGTGGCGGCCTTGTCGAAGTCGCGGGCCTTCATGGCGGCGTCGGCCTCGGCCAGCGCCGCGGTGAACTTGTCGCTCGCGCGGCCGGTGAGTTCGGCCGCCTTCTGCGCGAAGATGTCGCAGAACACGATCTCGGCCGGGGTGTACTTGCGCGGCTGGAAGACGTCGTTGAGGAAGTCGAGCCGCGCGTCGGGCACCTGGGTGACGCGACGATGCGTGGTGCCGTCGTCGCCGGTGAGGGCGGCGAAGGTGGCGGTCTTGCCGCTGCCGGCGCGACCGA
>CAZAAF010000339.1:0-5789 GCA_964482575.1 uncultured Verrucomicrobiota bacterium
CATGCTGGGCAAGCAGGGCGTGCTCGCGCAATATCCCTAAAACCATATGCCCGCGTTCACGCACGGCTCGGCGGAAGCCACGCGGCTCTGCGTGCCGACGACCGACGCGCGCGCGCTCGATGGCGATACGTTGCTCAAAGGCAAGCCTCCTTATGATATTGACGGACGTGTTCAGGCGGAGAACCTTTCGTCGTATCTGCGCCTCTACGACACCGCCACGGGCAAAGAGGTCGCCTGTGAACGCGTATCACGCGCCTGGATCACTCACGTGCAGTTTTCGCCGCGCGACCGCAACCTGGTCCTGTACAACCACGAGTGGCCGTCGGACTGCGGCATCCGGCGGATGTGGCTCTGGGACGGCCATCAGCATATCCGACTCCGCACCGAAGGCGACGGACGACGGCGAGCCGACTGGACCTGCCATGAAATGTGGGAACGCGATGGTTCGGCGATCATCTACCACGGCGGGTATGCAAAGGGGCCGACCTACATCGGCCGCGTCAAACCCGACGGCACCGGGCTCGTGGAGATGTCGCTCCCCGCGGTCTGGAAACGCTACGGCCATTTCACCGTGGGCCGGCCGGGCTGGCTGGTGACGGATGGGTGTTACGAGCAACCCGACGATCCCGCCCCGAAGGGCAGCGGCGCGTGGATCAGCGTGCTGAAGGTGGACTGGGAGACGAAGTATTACGACTGGCAGCCGCTTTGCCGCCACGGGTCGAGTTGGAAATCACAGGATGCTCACCCCCACCCCATCTTCAACCATGCTGGCGACGCGGCTTATTTCACATCGGACAAGACCGGCCGGCGCGCGGTGTACCGGCTGGACACGCCGATGGTGAAGTAGCCGGCGCTGTCAGTTCTGTCTGCGCCGCCCTCGCCAGTTCTGCACCGCCAGCCCCGCCAGGATCAACGGCAAGCCAATGAGGGTGGACACCCTCAACGGTTCGCCCACCACGAGATGAATGACGAACAACGAGGCCACGGGTGACAGGAAACTGAGATTACCCACCGTGGACGGATGCGCGGCATACCGCAGCGCCATCAGCCACAGCACAAACGTCACCCCCATCTCAAACGCACCGACATATGCACTGCCGGCCAGGGCGCAGCCGTCCACGTCAAATCCCCCGCCCGCCACGGCCGTGACAACGGCCAGCACCGGCACGGCCTCGATGAAGTTCTGCGCCAGCGCGACCACCGGCGGACGCGAGTCCGAACGGCCAGCGAGCCACGAGGCCGCCCAGGCCACCGTGCTGGCCAGCGCCAGCACGACCCCCAGTGGATCGGCGAAATGCAGCGACATCACATCGCCTCGAGTGGCGATGCACCAGATGCCCGCGTAACAGATTACACCCGCCACCATGTCCCGGCCGCGCGGCCAGCGGTGTTGCAGCACCGCATCGAGCAGCATCAGCATCAGGGGCCACGAGTAATTGAGGGCGAGCGCCTCCTGTGCCGGCAGGCGGTCGTACGCGGAGAACAGCAACAGATAGTAGGCCACCGGATTGACCAACCCGAGCCACGCCGCGCGCCGCCAGGAGGCGGCGGGAGCGGCGACCAACCGCCCGATTTCCCCGCTGTACGCAAGAATCACCACCAGCAGGACAGCCGATACCAACGCTGCGTAGAAGAGAAGCTGGATGGGTGTCGCGTGCCGCAGGGTCAGTTTGAACGCGCTGCCGACGGTCGCCCAGAGCGCCACCGCCACGAGACCATACGTCACCGCCCTGGAATGGTCACGAACAGTCAGGGGTGGCTGTTCGGCGCGCATCGTGGGACCCTACACTTGTTTGAGGCAGGCCCGCCAGTCGGCAAGAACTTGATCCTCGTGTTTGAACGCCATCCGGGCCGGCAGTTCCCCCGGGGTGAACCAAGCCAGTTCGCTGGCATCATCCGCCGCGCAGGGCCCGGTGTCGTCCACCGGCTCGGCGAGATAGTAGATGTTCAACGTCCATTTTGCGGCACTACTACTGCCGTAGCGATCCATGTACATGCCGTGGCATTTGACCAACCGCACGCGCAATCCGGTTTCCTCAAGAATCTCGCGCCGCGCCCCGTCCTCGGGATGCTCACCTTCGTTGAGAAAACCGCCGGGAATGTCCCAACAACCCTTGAAGGGCTCAATTGCGCGTTTGGCCAACAGCACGCGGCCCTGGCGGATCACCAGCGCGCCGGCACAGGGCTTGGAGTCACGAAAATATTCGGCCCCGCAAGCCGCACATTGCTGCGGCTGATGCACTCCCGCCGCTGGCGACATCACACCACCACAGGACGGACAAAACTTGTAGTGCATGATGTCGTTGACCGGCGTGCGGCGGTTGCGTTTCCGCGCCCGCGGGCCACGGTTCTATCCCTTCGACGCGAGCAGCCGTTCGCGGAGCCGTTCGTGTTGCGACCACATCTCGTCCGGCAACCGCGATCCAAACTGGTCGAAAAACTTCTCGACGGAATCCAGTTCAGCCAGCCATTCCTTCTTGTTCACCGCCAGCAACCTCTCCATGGATCCCGGGGGCATCTTCAAGCCGGTCATGTCAATGTCCTTGGGATTAGGCACGTAGCCGATGGGGGTCTGGACCGCGTTGACCACGTTGCGGGAGCGGGCCAGAATCCACTCCAGGATGCGCAGGTTCTCGCCAAAGCCGGGCCAGAGGAATCGGCCTTTCTCGTCGGTGCGGAACCAGTTGACGTGGAAAATCTTCGGGTGCTTCTGAACGCGCTGGCCCATGTCGAACCAGTGGCCAAAGTAATCCGCCATGTTGTAACCGCAGAAAGGCAGCATCGCCATCGGGTCGCGCCGCACTTCGCCGATCGCACCCACCTGGGCCGCCGTGCGCTCGCTGGCCATCGTCGCACCCATGAACACGCCATGTTCCCAGTTGAACGACTCATACACCAGCGGCGCAAGCGTCGCGCGGCGTCCGCCGAAGATGATCGCCGAAATCGGCACACCGTGGTGCTGGTTGTACCGGAACGAGTGCGTCGGACAATTCGTGAACGGCGCAGTGAAACGGCTGTTCGGGTGGCTGGAGAAAATCGGCTTCCCGTCCGTCTCGGTCGTACCGGGTTTCCAAGCCTTGCCCTGCCAGTCCAACGCCTTCGCCGGCGGCGGGTCATCGTGACCTTCCCACCACACCGTGCCGTCGGGGCGGAGGGCGACGTTCGTGAAGATCGTGTCGCGCTTGACCGTGAGCATGGCGTTCGGGTTGGTGCGCATGTTCGTGCCGGGCACCACGCCGAAGAACCCCATCTCGGGGTTCACCGCCCACAACTGCCCATCGGTGTCCACGCGCATCCAGGCGATGTCGTCGCCGACGGTCCAGATGCGATAGCCTTTCTGTTTCAAACCCTCCGGCGGCAGGAGCATCGCCAGGTTGGTCTTGCCACAGGCGCTCGGGAACGCGGCAGCCACATACAGATGGCGGCCATCCGGTTCCTCGACGCCGAGAATCAACATGTGCTCCGCGAGCCATTTTTCGCGCTGCGCCAGCACGCTGGCAATGCGCAATGCCAGACACTTCTTGCCCAGCAGCACGTTGCCGCCATAGCCGCTGCCCACCGACCAGATGGCGTTGTCCTCGGGGAAATGAAGGATCATCCGGCGGTTGATGTCGAGGTCCGCCTTGCTGTGGAGGCACTTGGTAAACTGGCCCTGCGGTCCCAGCGCGTTCAGCGCCGCCTTGCCCATACGCGTCATGATCCGCATGTTCAGCACGACATAGATGCTGTCGGTCAGTTCGATGCCGATCTTCGAGAACGGCGACCCGATCGGCCCCATCGCGAACGGGACCACATACATCGTCCGGCCCTTCATCGAACCCGCAAACAACGCGCCCGCCTTGCGATAAGCTTCGCGGGGGCTCATCCAGTTGTTGGTCGGGCCGGCGTCTCCCTGGAAACTGGTGCAAATGTAGGTGAGGTGCTCTGTGCGGGCCACGTCGTTCCGCGCCGTGCGGTGCATGTAGCAGCCGGGCATCTTCTTCTGGTTCAACTCAATCAGCTCGCCGCTCTTCACCGCCTCGGCCGTCAAGAGATCCCGCTCCTCCTCGGAACCGTCACACCAGTAGATTTGATCCGGCTGGCACATGGAGGCCATCCGATCCACCCACTCCTTCACATGCGGATACTTGATCATATGGTTATCCCTTACACGAAACGCACACATCGTCAATATCTGCCTCCTAATTTTCTATGCAAATCTCCAGCGAGACACTCTTTTCCAACGTCAACGGCAGCACGGCGCCCGTCCGCCACAATCTCACTTCATTGCGAAATGCGCCGTAACGACCGCCGTCACGGTCTTGTCCAAAGACTTCGTATCGTTCAATCCCTCGCTGCTGGTTTCCGTCGAATACTGCGGTGTAATCTGGAACACGCCCATGCGTGCCGACAGGAGCCGGTCAATCGTCCGCCCGCCCGGCTGGCATATCTGCTCGGCCCTTGCCCGCGCGTCCTTGGTGGCCTCAGCCAGCATTTCCACCTTCGCCTCGCCCGCCTTGGTGTAGATGTAGTCGGGCGCGTTGGACACAAACAACACCCCCTGCTCCACCAACGCCGCCGAGTCGTTGATCACCTGCGCGATCCGATCCACATCCTGGGAATGGATCGACACCGTCTGGGTCAACCGATAGCTCAACACCCGCTTGGACTGCTGCCCCTCCTTGTCGCCGGCGCGGATTTCCTCGATGGCAATGGGCGACACCTGGAAATCCTTGACGCCCTTGCCCTGCAGGAACGCCGTCACCTTGCCGAGGTCCGACTTCAACGTATGCTGCGCCTCCAGCAGCGTCGGCGACTCCGCCGAAAAGGTCCCGTTCCACACAATGAGGTCGGCGCGGATGTTCTTCCGGGCCGAGCCCGTGACGGTGATCGTCTGCGACTGCGCCACCACCATCCAGGCGCGGGTCACGACGAACGATGAAAACACGAGGCCGGCGGCCAGGAAGAGTCCTGCCACCAAACCAATGAGTTGGGGACGGCTGTTGATATTCATGGCGGTCAAAAGTGTTGGCCTCCGAATACCACGTCCCCCCGGCCAAAGCAATGCCACACCGGCACGCCCTTACCGGCGGTCGTCCTCGGCTTTCATCACCCGCACACCAAACACCCCACCGGCGATGGCACGGGCATGCGCCAGGAACTTCACCGTGATCGTTTTTCTGCCCGACACCAGCTTCGCCGGGAGCGGATACTCCACCTCGAAAAACTCGCCGGGCTTGCTCCGTTCGAGCTTCTGCGTGGCGATCTTTCCGCCGTTCACGAGGATATCGAACATGCGATTGCCCGCATCGCTGCCCCAGTAGGTGCACACCAGCAGGAGCGGCTTGTCCGGTGCTGTTTTCAATTCGTAGCTGAACCATCCATCGCGAGCATCACGCCACTTGCGGCCATGAAAATCCCCTGCATTGGTCTTCTCGCCTTTGAAATTATGATCGGTCTCCGGCTGCTGTTCGCCGGGCTGCACCTCGTCCACCAGACGCGCCTCGTAGGCTTTGCGCCGGGTTTCCTCGGCGGCCTTGGCGGCGAGTTGCCGCTTCCACCCCGCCTCATCCACCACCGGCCAGTAAACCGCGAGCCGCTGGTGATGCAGCCGGTAGTAGGGAATCAGCGTCACATCGGACGGATGCCCGATGCCCCGCGTGCGGAACGCGAGCGGCTCGCCCGGGACTGGGTCCAGATGCGCGAGCAGCTTGTCGGGCGCGCAGACCAGCGTGGGAATCTCCGGAGCCGAGCAACGTTCGAGGTCGAGCTGACTCTTGACGTACGGACTGACCTTTTCCAAACCCGCC
>CAZAAF010000340.1:0-5749 GCA_964482575.1 uncultured Verrucomicrobiota bacterium
GTGGATTTGTCCGAGGTCGCGGTCCAGAAGGCGCAACAGAAGGCGGACGCCGCGGGCGCGAAGGCGGTTTTCGTCTGCGCCAGCGTCCTCGCCCTGCCCAGCCTCGGCGACCCGTTTGGGTTTGTGTTCGATTGCGGCTGTTTTCACGTGTTGCCGAAAGACCAGCACGACGTGTTCGCCGGGCAGGTGGCGGGCGTGACGCGGCCCGGCAGCGTCTATTTCCTGCTTTGCGGCAACGCCAAGGAGCCGCAGGACCCCGGTCCGCCGACGGTGAGCGAGGAGGAAATCCGAGAGACGTTCAGCCGCGATTTTGAGATCGAGTGGATTCGCGAGTGCCGCCTCGATACGATCAGCCTGCCCAAGCAACCCCTGGCGCACGCGGTGCTGATGCGCCGGCGGTAGGCGCATCGATTGCCAGATTGGCTGAGCCGGCAAGGATGCCGGCACTACGATGGCCCGGTTTCCGGAGTTGGATTCCCCCTCGCTTCCGCGCTTGTCGGGCCCGGCGGGGGCCGATATAGTCCGCCTCTATTTCTGTTATGGCAACGACGCGCAAACAATACCCGTTCGACCTCCTTGAGCCGAAGTGGCAGGGCTACTGGGATGCCCACAAGACCTTCCGTGCCAACGACGGCGGCTCGAAGCCGAAATACTACATCCTCGACATGTTCCCGTACCCGAGCGGCGCGGGCCTGCACGTCGGCCACCCCGAAGGCTACACCGCCACCGACATCCTCGCGCGCTACAAGCGGATGCGCGGCTTCAACGTCCTCCACCCGATGGGCTGGGACGCGTTCGGCCTGCCCGCCGAGCAATACGCCATCGAGACCGGCACCCATCCGGCCCAGACGACCGCGAAGAACATCGCCACCTTCAAGCGGCAGATCCAGATGCTCGGTTTCAGTTACGACTGGGACCGCGAGGTGGACACGACCGACCCGGGCTACTTCAAGTGGACACAGTGGATTTTCCTCCAGCTATTTAAGAAGGGTCTCGCGTATCAGCAATCCGTCCCGGTCTGGTGGTGCGAAGGCTGCAAAGCCGTGCTCGCCAATGAGGAGGTCAAGGACGGCAAGTGCGACCGCAAGGGCCATACGAACGTCGTGCGCCGGCCAATGCGCCAGTGGCTGTTGAAAATCACCGCCTATGCCGACCGGTTGCTCGAGGACCTCAATCGGGTGGACTGGACCGAGTCCATCAAGGAAATGCAGCGGAACTGGATCGGCCGCAGCGAAGGCGCGGAAGTCAAATTCCAGATTGCAGATTCACAATCCGAGATTGTCGTCTTTACGACGCGGCCGGACACGCTCTTCGGCGCGACCTACATGGTGCTCGCGCCGGAGCATCCACTCGTCGAGAAGGTGACGACCGACGCGCAGCGCGCGGCGGTGAACGCCTACCGCGAGGCGGCATCGAAGAAGAGCGAACTCGACCGCACCGATCTGGCGAAGGAAAAGAGCGGCGTTTTCACCGGCGCTTACGCCATCAATCCGGTCAACGGCGAGAAGATTCCGATCTGGATCGCCGACTACGTGATGATCAGCTACGGCACCGGCGCAATCATGGCCGTGCCCGCGCATGACACGCGCGACCTGGAGTTTGCGCAGAAGTTCAACCTGCCGGTCCTCATTGTCGTGCAGGCGCCGGCGGGCCAGGAAAGCATTGGTTTTGTGGATGACGGCGTGGCCGTGAATTCCGGCATCCTGAATGGCCTGCCGACGCCGGAGGCCAAGAAGAAAATCACCGCCTGGCTTGAGGAGCGCCATCTCGGCAAGAAGGCGGTCAATTACAAACTCCGCGACTGGCTGTTCTCGCGGCAACGCTACTGGGGCGAGCCGATTCCCGTGGTGCATTGCCCGAAGTGCGGCGTCGTGCCGCTGCCGGAATCGGTGCTGCCGTTGACGCTGCCGGAGATGAAGGATTACACGCCGCCGGCGAGCGGCGAGCCGCCGCTGGCGAAGGCGACGGAGTGGCTGAAAGCCACCTGCCCCACGTGCGGCGGGCCGGCGATGCGCGAGACCAACACGATGCCGCAATGGGCCGGCTCGTGCTGGTATTACCTGCGGTATATTGACCCGAAGAACCCGCAGGCGTTCGTCTCCAAGGAGAAGGAGGCATACTGGACGCCGGTGGACCTCTATGTCGGCGGCGCGGAACACGCGGTGCTGCACCTGCTCTACGCGCGGTTCTGGCACAAGGTGTTGTTCGACCTCGGCCACGTCTCGACGCCCGAGCCGTTCATGAAGCTGGTCAACCAGGGCATGATCCTCGGCGAGGACGGCCAGAAGATGTCCAAGAGCCGCGGCAACGTCATCAATCCCGACGAGGTGGTGCGCGAGTACGGTGCGGACTCAATGCGGCTGTACGAGATGTTCATGGGGCCGCTGGCGGACACGAAACCGTGGAGCACCGAGGGCATCCAGGGCGTGCACCGGTTCCTCGGCCGCGTCTGGCGGCTGTTCGTGGACGAGAATTCGATGGAGACGTTCGAACAGGCGGTGGCGGCGGGCACGCCGGCCGAGCAGGAGCTGGCGACCGTGAAACTTTCGCCGGCCATCCGGGATGCGGAACCGACGGCGGAGCAACAGAAGCTGCTCCACGCGACGATCAAGGCAGTGACGGACGACCTGGAGGCGATGGGTTTCAACACGGCGATCTCGCGGATGATGGAATTTGTGAACGAGACGATGCGCGGCATTGCGGCCGGGCAACCGTTCCCGCGCCCGGTGGCGGAGAAGTTCCTGCTGCTGGTGGCACCGTTCGCGCCGCACCTGGGCGAGCAGCTCTGGCAGTTGCTCGGCCACGGGGAGTCGGTGGCGTATGTGCCGTGGCCGGCGTATGATCCGGCGTTGTTGGTGGCCAAGGAAGTCGAGGTCGTGTTCCAGGTGAATGGCAAACTGCGCGACCGGGTTAAAGTCGCCGCCGGTTTGAGCCGAACGGATTTGGAAAAGGCCGCGCTGGCCAACGAGAAGGTTCTCCAGCACACCACCGGCAAAACCGTGCGCAAAGTCATTGTGGTTCCGGACAAGTTGGTCAATATTGTGGCAGCGTAGTGCGGCCCGCAGCCGCCGGAAGGCCGGCCCCGGCGGGCGCCACGATGGGAGCGCCGATGAATCGCCCGGAGTGGGAATACATCAAAGGCTGTTTCAGCCTGACGATGAAGGAACGCGTGGTGGTGATGGCCGCCGCGGGAGTGCTTGCATTGGGCGCGGCGGTGAAGTATTGGCGTGAGAGCCGTGTCCCGTCGGGCCCGGTGGTTCCACCCGGTGCAGCGGCCCAGTCTTTGAGAAAGTAGCCATGCAAAAACTCAGTTTTGCCGAAGCCGTCGAGAAAATCCGCGTGGAGGATCCACGCTACGCGGAGGACGCCTATTATTTTCTGCGCGAGGCGCTCGATTTTTCCATCAAGTTTTTCAAGAAGGCCGCCAGCGGTCCCGCCAAGGAACGCCACGTGACCGGCCAGGAACTGCTGCACGGCATCGGCCAGTTCGCCCTCCAGCAATACGGCCCGCTCACCCGGACGGTGCTGGAATACTGGGGCATCACGCGCTGCGAGGATTTCGGTGAGATCGTGTTCAACATGATCCACGCCGGCCTGCTCGGCAAGACCGAGAAGGACCGCAAGGAGGATTTTGGCGGCGGCTACGATTTCCACGACATGTTCGTGAAACCGTTCCTGCCGTCGAAGAAAGCCGCCGCCCCCAAACCGCGTCCTTCGGCCCGCAAAGAGAAGCCCAAGGAAACCGTCTAGCGCCGGTCGGTGAACATCCGGCGACGGTCCCTTGTCCAATCCCCCATGAAATCCATCGCCCTGTGGCTCAGCCTGTTTTGTGTCATGACTGCCAACGCCAAAGACCCGAAATTCGACCTGAGCGCGCTCGACGGCGCTTCGGTGCGCCGTGCCGTGCTCGACAACGGGATGGTGGTGCTCCTGCGCGAAGACCATAGCGCGCCGGTGGCCAGCGTCCAGATGTGGGTGAAGACCGGCAGCATCCACGAGGGCACGCAGATGGGGGCCGGCCTCTCGCACATCCTCGAACACATGCTCTTCAAGGGCACCGAGAAACGCGGCGTC
The DNA here is from genome assembly GCA_964482575.1 of uncultured Verrucomicrobiota bacterium. Lineage (GTDB taxonomy): Bacteria > Verrucomicrobiota > Verrucomicrobiia > CAIQCK01 > CAIQCK01 > CAIQCK01. The sequence goes on from CAZAAF010000340.1 coordinate 4,075, forward strand.
GGTCATATCGCGCGCGAGGTGGCCGACAAGGGCGGCCACATGAACGCCTTCACCAGCTTCGAGCGGACGGTGTTCCTGGTGGACATTCCCGTGGACGGCGGCCAGCCCGGCACCACCCGCGGCCTCGATACGGCCATTGACGTGATATCCGACGCCATCATGCACTCGACCCTCCCGGAGGATGAATACAAGAAGGAGCAACAGGTGATCCTCCGCGAGCTGGCAATGAACCGCGACGATCCCGACCGCATGACGTCGTTGCTGCTCTGGAACACGTCCTTCACGACGCATCCCTACCGCCATCCGGTCATCGGCTACGAGGAAATCTACCGCCGCCTGACGCGCGACGACGCCTACCGCTACTACAAGTCGCGCTATTCGCCGGACAACATGGCCTTTGTCATCGTCGGCGACTTCGACTCCGTGAAGGTCGAGGCGCGGGTGCGGGAGGTGTTCAAGGATTTCCAGCGGTTTGCCGTCGCGCCGGTCTTCATTCCCGAGGAACCGGAGCAGTTCGGCTGCCGCGAGGCGAACGAGGAGCGGCCCGTCAACCTCACGCGCCTCGGCATCGCATGGCACATCTGCGACGCGCGGCATCCGGACGGCCCGGCGCTCGACCTGCTGGCCTACATCCTTGGCAACGGCCGCAGTTCCCGTCTTTACCAGCAACTCCGCGACCGCAAGGCGCTTGTGCAGGCCATCAGCGCGTCGTCCTACACGCCGAATTATCCCGGCATCTTCTCGATTGGCGCCACGCTCGAACCCGCCAAGCGCGTCGAGGCCCAAAAGGCGGCGCTCGCCGAGGTCGGGAAACTGCGGGCGCAGAAGGTCACCGCCGCCGAACTGGAAAAGGCAAAGAAGATCGCCCTGTCCAGCCAGCTCTCGTCGCTCAAGACGATGGACGGCCAGGCCTCGGACATCGGCACGAATGAAACCGTCACCGGCGACCTGGACTTCACCCGCCGGTATCTCGAGCGCATTGCGGCGGTCACCATCGCCGACGTCCAGGCGGTCGCGCGGAAGTATCTCCGCGACGACAACTACTCCATCGTCAGCGTCAACCCGCCCGGCACACTGGGCAAGCTCACGTGCACGGCCAGCGGCCGCTCCGCGATCGAAGTGAAACGGTTTGAACTGTCCAATGGCATAAAGCTGCTCGTGCGCGAGGATCCCCGCCTGCCGTTCGTGAACTTCTACGGCGCTTGCAAGGGCGGCCTGCTCGCCGAAACCGACGCCAACAACGGCATCACCGCGCTGATGTCCCGCCTGCTGCTCAAGGGCACCAAATCCCGCTCCGCCGAACAGATTGCCGGCGAGATCGAGAGCGGCGGCGGTTCCATCGCCGCCGCCGGCGGCAACAACAGCTTCAACGTCGCCGCCGAGGTCCTCGCCGCCGATTTCAACAAGGCGCTCGAGGTGCTCGCCGATGTCTGGCTGCATCCGGCGTTCCCCGAGGCCGCCGTCGCCCGCGAAAAACAAATCCAGCTCGGCATCCTCAAGAGCGAGAAGGAGCGGCCGACCACCCTGGCGTCGCAAGTGCTGCGCCGCACCCTGTTCGGGGCGCATCCCTATCACATGACCTCGAACGGCACCGAGGCCAGCGTCTCCAAGCTGACCCGCGCCGACCTCATCGCCCAGCACGACCGGCTGGTCGTGCCCGCCAACATGGTGCTGG
>CAZAAF010000341.1:0-5719 GCA_964482575.1 uncultured Verrucomicrobiota bacterium
AAATTGGCCTTGCCCATCAGGTCGTAGTGTTCCTGGTCGAGCACGCCGGGGATCATGTTGCAGCCCATGACCACCTTCTTGTGCAGACCACGGTCGACCATGCCGGTGCAAAACTCGCGGAGCCATTTGCCGGCGGGGAAGGAGCCGCTGTCATCGAAGATCTCGCGCACGCCCAGGTTGACGAGGTGCTCGACCTCCGCCAGCAGTTGCTTCGGCGTTTGCGAGCGGAAGTTCGTGAACGTCGTGGTCCACGAGCAGAACGAACACCGGCCCCACCAGCAATCGCGTCCCACCATCGTGTAGGTGCCGGGAAGGTATTTGAAATTGCCGTTGTCGTACGCGTAGAGCTTCCAACGGCTCAGCTCGCGATCAATCATCGGCAGCCCGGTCAGGTCGTGTTTGAGCGGGCCGAACGCACCGGTGCACACCACGCCGTCCACCGACGGCACACCTTTTTCACGGGCGGCCTGGGACTTCTCCCAGACTTCCTTCTCCGTCGAACGGCCGCGCCACTGTCGCCGTGCTTCCGTGCGCGCCGCGGCATCGCGCCAGCAATAGACGCCCGGTTCCAGCTTGTCGCCGCCCGCCAGATGGCCGGCGAGGTTCAACAGCGCAAAATCGAAGTCGCCGCCGGCGAGACAGTAGTCCACATCCGATTCGAGGAGCGACTCCTCCGGCAGGGCCGTGATGTGGTCGCCCATCAGCACGAATTTCGTCTGGGGGCGCAACGCCTTCATCCGGTCAATGGCCTTCCAGACGCGTTTGATGACCGGCGTTTTGACCTCGAAGGCGACGAGGTCGGGTGCGGCATCCACAAACCGCTTTTCGTAGTCCTCGACCGTGTCCTGCTGGGCGACGCCATCCTGCCAGAACACGTCATGACCGGCGCGCTTGAGCAGCGTGGCTGCATAAGCCGGGATGACGGGGTAGATGAACGTGGGATCGTTAAACCACTGGAACTGGCGGTTTTGAGAGATCAGCGGCACGCCCTTCGGATCGGGCAGCGGCGGGTATCCAATCCAGATTTTCATGAATGTTTCGCATCCACCACCGGTGCCACCAGCCCTCGGATGAAGCTCAGCCCATAGGCCAGATGCGAACAGACAATACCGGCGAACGTGAGCAAAAACAAGAGAGGGTGGGTGGAAAAACCGGACGCCGCCGCCAGGAGCAGATAGGTGCCCACCGTGGCCGGATACAGCCAGCCGACGACCGGCATCCACATCGTGATCCAGCCCAGCAGCAGCCACAGGCTCAACACGGTGGGTAGAAAATAGACCAGACGGCGCGACGTTTGCGGGAACACCCTCACAAACGAGCCGCGATGGAGACCGTAGCTGGCCAGTTGCTTGAAATGGCGCATCAGCGACGGCCGGCGATGGTGGAACACTTCGGCGCGGGGATCATAGATGATTTTCTGGCCGAGCTTCTTGGTGATTTGAAGACAAAGCTCGGTGTCCTCGCCGGGCCAGTAATTGGTGCCGAAGCCGCCGATGGCTTCCAGCGTCTGCTTGCGGACAATCAGATTGCAGCTTGGAAAATCATCCACCTCCCGCATCCGGTCCACCACGTAACGGTAGCGATAGTTGCCGCTGACCATTCGCGACTCGTAGATGCGGCCGCTGACGCGTGCCAGCAACGGATCGTCCGGTGGTGTCATGCCGGGTCCGCCCACCGCACCGACCTCAGGCCGGCTGAAATTGCCCGCCGCCTCCTTCAGCCAGTAGGGAAGTGGATACGCGTCGTCGTCAAGGAAAGCAATGATGCTGCCCGTGGCTGTCCGCCAGCCGCGGTTGCGTTTTTCGGCAGGCCGCATCGGACCGGTGGGGAGGATGCGCACACGCGGGTCGGCGTGAGTGAACGGGTCGTCGGGCAACACAATGATCTCAAAATCGGGATAGTCCAGATCCAGACAGTACTGGAGCGACTGCTGCAACAGCGGGTTGTCGTGCTTGACGGGAATGATGATGCTGACGCGCGGCGGTGGCGTTGGCAGTGTCTTGGGCTGGTGGCTGTTGTAGTAGCGCAGGACCCGCAGCCGGTAGAATACCGCCAGGGTGTTTTCAAAGATCTCCCAGATCGCCCGCGGTCCGACCATGCCAAACTGGCCGTGAAACTCGATGACCACCGGCGCGTCCACGATCCGATAACCGCGCGAATGCAGTACCGCCAGCAACTCGATGTCGAACGCAAAGGCCTTGACCAGAATGCGCGGAAAACAATCCGCCAGCGCCGTCCGTTTGAACAACTTCACGCCGGTTTGTGTGTCGAGCAGCGGCAGGTCGAAAAGGAGCTTGATGAGCAGATAGTACGCGTAACTGAACAACTTCCGATACCATGGATAATCCAGTTCCGACTTGGGATGTCGCTTGGAGCCGATGACCACATCGGCGCCGGAACGGTCCATCGTCGCCATCAACACTTCGATTTGCGAGGGAGGGATGTCCAGGTCCGCGTCGAGGAATGCCACCTGTTCGCCGCGCGATTCAGCAAAGCCGCGCTTGAGGGCTTCTCCCTTGCCGGCATTGTGTTTCTGGCGGAACACGCGGACTTCCGGCCATTGTTGCGCTGCGCGTTCGGCCTCGGCGAATGTATTGTCCGCGCTGCCATCATCCACCACGATGATTTCGAACGGCATTTTCCCCAGGAACGCATCCCGCACCTTGCGAATGTTCGCGAAGATGTGCGGGCTTTCATTGAAAGCCGGCAGGATGATGCTGAGATGCGGATTACTTGCCGACATGCCACAAGCTCCAGATCAAGGCCAGCAGCGCTCCCACGCCAGTCACACCCGCCGCGGTCAGTATTTGCATCAATGTGTCGTGGCAGCACCACAAGGCCGCCGGATAGGCCACCACCAGGAGCGCCAGCGGCATCAGCAACCGGCCGAAATCAGCGCGCGCCAGGAAGAACTGAACCGGGAGTGCCACCAGCGCCAGGGGCAGCATGGCCCATACAAAAGGCGCTACGATCGCTTCCGCCACCGGATTGTTGGCGCCCGCCAGCAGGCGCACTGGGAGCCACGGCCACAACGAGCACCCGACGCCCGCCACCACGCCAAGGCTGGCCGTCACGCCCAGGGATTGCCACAGGGCTCGAACGGCTTCGCGGTCCCCGCGTGTGGCGTCACCGGCGGCCTTGGGAAATAAGACCACTGCGAGCGGCGTAATCACGCAACTGAGAGCTTGAGCGATCATCTTGGCTTTGCCGTACTGACCCGAAAGGCCGGGTTCAAAGTAATGACGCACGAAACTGGTATCCACCAATCCCATCGTACTGACGCTGAAACTGACCACCAACGCCGGCCAGAAATACCGGTAGATGGGGCGTGTGTCCAGTGCGCCGTGATCGGCATCGCGATGACGCCACAGCGGTCGCAGTGCCCACAAGGCCATGGCGGCCGCCATCAACGCGGCCACTAACTGTCCACTCAATGCGCCAACCGCACCGCATCCCAAGGCCACCAGTCCCAACCCGAATACGACCCGCCCGCCACTTTGCGCCAGCCCGATGGCGGCCAGCCAGTGGAATCGCTGCAATCCCTGCAACATCGCGGTTGTGATGGGTGTGGTTAGTTGTACCACCACCAGGCCTGCCACAACCCACAGCAAGGCGGGGGATGTCAGCCTGAATCCCCTCATCAACCACGACTGAGTCACCCCCATGAAGATTAGGAATGCCGCCGCATACCATGTCAGCCGCCGGGTGGCCCGCCAGGCCAGCGACGCAACGGCGGCAGGATTGGACTGTGCATCAAAGATCGCAGCGTACCGCGTCATCGCCACCTGCAGGGCCGTTACCGGCGTCATGACGTAGCCGAGCCAGTCGCAGGCCCACTTCAACGCGCCAAAATCATCGTCGGTCAGCCATCGGGCCAGCACGGCTTGAAAGACATACGCAGCCGCGTTGACGCCTACCGACGCTGACAGCAGCAGCGCCCCCGCCTTCCAGAATGAACGAAGGGGGTTCATGCGTCGAAGGGTTTGACCGTGCGCAGCTTCACTGTGGCGCCCGGCGGTTCCTCATGCCGGCCCATGCGGAAGAACAGCGCCGCCAGCAGGCCGCAACCGTACATGAGGTGCGCCAGCGGGAGCAGCCACAGCGACATCAGCCCTCCTGTCACGGTCCGATTGTGGGCTGCATGATAGGCCGCGGCCGAACCGATCAGCAGCGCATAAGCCGCCAGGGGCAGGTCGTACCACCACGGATGCCAGGCCAGCAGGCTTGCCAGGTACAGCACAAAGGCCGCCGGTACCATCCGGATCATGCAGGTCAGGCTTGGACGAATCAACGTTTGCCCCATCCGACCGCGGCCGTAGCTGAACAATTGCTGCACAAAATTGGACAGCCTCGGCCGGTGACTCCGATACACCATGGCTTGGGGATCATATACGAGTTGATAGCCCAACCGTTGCAGCCGCTCGAACATCTCATTCTCTTCATTGGGCCACAGCCGCTCATCGAAGCCGCCGGTTTTCACAAAGGCCTCCCGGCGCATGGCCACGTTGCAGAGAATCAGTTCACTCTCATTGGTGATGCGCCGCCGGCCGTTGGATTCGTAGCGCGCAATGCTGCGCCCCATCGTCACCCGCGAGCGCATCACGCGCGCAAAACATTGCTGCCAGAAGTTGTCCGTGGGGGGAATGACGCTCGGCCCGCCGACCACCGCGGCTTTTGGGAACTCGGCAAAGGTGGCGACAAACCGTTCGAAAATGTCCGGCGCGGGCGTCACATCGTCATCGAAAAAAACCACCAATTCGCCGCGGGCCTGCGCCACCGCCTGGTTGCGCTGCTTGCTGGGATGAAACCCCTCCGCCACGATGACTTCGTAACGGTCGCGCGGGTACTTGACCGCGGCCAGCGATTCCAGCACACGGACTTCTTCCAATCCCGGCTTGTGGGGGATGACCACACTGAGGGTGGGACAGTGCGCTGCGTTCATGCCACGGGCCGCTGGCGTGGATGCCGGCGGAAGAAGTTTGCCAGCGCCAGCCGCCATACCAGCCAGAGCGCTTCCCAGACAATCCGCCGCGAAATCTTCGATACGCCCACGCGCCGGTCCGCAAACGTAATCGGAATCTCGACCACCCGGAAACCGGCCATCCAGCACCGGTAGTTCATTTCGATTTGAAAACTGTAACCGCCTGAACGGATGCCGTCCAAATCGAGCGAGGCCAGCACGTCGCGCCGGAACAGCTTGAACCCTCCCGTCGGATCGCATACCGGCATGCCGGTGATCAGACGCACATAGACCGAAGCGCCGTAGCTGAGCAGCAACCGTGGCAATGGCCAGTCCACCACGCGCACGCCATCCTTGTAACGCGAGCCAATCACCAGATCCGCGTCTTTTGCCGCCGCCAGGAACGCCGGCAGCGCGCGCGGGTCGTGACTGAAGTCGCAATCCATCTCCATGACGGCTTCATAGTCGCGTTCCAGGGCCCAGCGGAAACCGGCGATGTATCGCGGCGATGGCATCCGCCAGTTGGCCGGTGCCATCCGGCGAGTTGTCATCCACCACCAGCAGTTCCAGTTCGGGCGAGGCGGCAAGCACCGCCTCCGCCAGCCGCGGCAGGTTTTCCGCCTCGTTGTAGGTTGGGATGATGACCAGCGTTTTCACGAAAGATTCGACAGGAAAGTTTCCATGACGTCCGCGCACCGCTCCACCTCCGCCACCGGGGTGAACTCGTCGCGCGTATGCGCCTGCGCAATGCTGCCGGCG
>CAZAAF010000342.1:0-2339 GCA_964482575.1 uncultured Verrucomicrobiota bacterium
GTTAAGGATTCGAACTATCCGAAATCTATCGGAACGCCTCTCCGAGGTCAACCTGCAGGCGGCCTCTCAAGCCATATGCAGCCAGAGCCGGCGGGAGCGTGGGCCGTCAAACTCACAGAAATAAACCGCCTGCCAGGTGCCGAACGCCAGTTCGCCGTTCTGGATGAAAACCTGCGCCGAACTGCCCGTCATGGACGCCTTGACGTGCGCGGCGGTATTGCCCTCGCTGTGGCGATAGTCGGGCGATTGCCACGGCACAGCGCGTTCCAGCGCCAGCAGGAGGTCGTGAATCACGTCCGGATCGGCACTTTCCTGGATTGTGATTCCGGCGGTTGTGTGCGGCACAAACAACGTCACAAGGCCGTCGCGGACACCGGACGCCCGGACTTCGCGGCGGACCATCTCCGTCACGTTCACCAGTTCGGCATGCGCGTGCGTAGAAACAGAAAGCTCTTTCATGAACTACTCATTCTATCAGATGAACGGGCGCGATGAAAGCGGGGTGTTCGTGACACGACTTCGGTTGCAAGAGTTCGGGCGATGGAGTATGGGGGCGCGTCACTTGCGGAATGGTTTTTCGTGTCCGGGAGGGCGCGGGTTTTGGAAGACGGAAGTATGGGAAAAGGGTAAACTATTTTGGTAATGCGGTGAAGTCCCCCAACTTGTGTTGTGAGCCGATCGGCAGATAAAGGAGCCATTATGAAATGTTTCGTCGCCTTCGTCCTGATGGCAGTGGCGGATATCGGCTGGGCCGCAAGCACGAACTTGGTTTACAACGGATCCTTTGAGATCGCGGCCAAGTCCGGTGATGCGCCCGAAGGTTGGAAGACCGCGGGCGCCCGCGACGTCCAGCAACGGCTGACGTACGACACCGGCCGCGAGGGGCGGCGATGCGCGAAGCTCGAGTGTACCGCTTTCACCGGCGATGGGCCCGCCCATCATGCGATGATCGCCCAGAGCGGCCGTGTCGCTGTGCGACAGGGCCAGTGGTACCGGCTGACGTTCTGGACGAAGGGTGAGGGGATCCGGGGCGGCTTTGTGGACGTGGGGTTGAGCCAGACGCGGTTGTGGCGCAACACAGGGTTGGCGGAATCGTTTTTCGTTCGGTCCTCCTGGCAACGGTGTGATTTCCTGTTCCAGCCGGAACTTGACGTGCCTGCGGATGCGAGCCGGTTGCAGTTTTTGTTCAGAAGCACGGGCACACTCTGGCTCGGCGACGTGTCGATCACTGAGTCCGCAACCGGCCCGGAATGGTCGCCGCAAATCACCACCGAGGGCGTGAAAAACTTCGTGCCGAACAGCAGTTTCGAGTGTGGTGTGGCCAACTGGGGCGGTTTCTCCACACGCATGGACACCGGTTGGGTGGGCAACCTCTACCGTCTCGAAGGCGTGGTGGATGGCACCGCGGCCAGCCACGGTGGCCACAGTCTCAAGATCGCGCTCTCACCAAAGACGCTGCCGGTGTGTTACTTCGATTACTACGACCCGATCTACAAACCGGTGAAACGCGTGCTCGCCGCCAACCGCGGCTGGTTCCGTGTGACGCCGGGGGAGAAGCTGACGTTATCGGCGTTCATGTGCGCAGACAATGACGGTATTGCGGGGGAACTGGCCGTCGTGGAAGCGCCCAACCGCGTGCGGCGACAGGCGGTGATCGTGGGCCGGGAGTGGAAACGGTTCGAGTTCACCTTTGCGCCACGCCAGTCATTCATCTTCATTGCCGTTGGTCTCGACCTCGATGAATCGAAGCGCGACGCCGCAACGCTCTGGCTCGATGCGATCCAGCTTGAGCGCGGTGATCATGCCACCGACTACATGCCGCGCACGCCGGTGGAGTCCTTCATCGAGACCGCCGCGGAGGGGAATACGTTTACGAAACCCGCGGCGGGCGCAACGGTCACCGTGCGCGCTTTCAACGACAGCGGCAGCGTGCAGACCGTCTGCGGTAAATTTACCGTGACGGACTTTTTTGAAAAGCCGGTCTTTGGGGGGCAGCCGGCAATCCAGGTGGCGGCGCATCAGCCGGGTTCGCAGACGTTCAAAGGTATTTGTAAAGACCGGCAGGGATTCTTCCGTGCGGCGTGGGAACCTGAAGGCGAAGCCGGCCACGGCCACACTTCGACAAATGTGCTCCGCATGGCGATCATTGAGCCTACGCCGAAATCGGCGACGGATTCGCCGCTGGCCTTCAACCACGCCTACCCGTGGCAGTTCGTGGTCAAACTCGCCCGGCAGGCGGGCGTCGTCTGGTGGCGCGACTGGTCGGCGAAGTGGCAGACCTGCGAGCCGGAGAAAGGCAAGTTCGACTGGAGCGCCGCCGACACGCAAATCGAGCGTAT
>CAZAAF010000342.1:2349-5715 GCA_964482575.1 uncultured Verrucomicrobiota bacterium
GCCGATTTGATTGGGAGCCCGTGGACACGCAAATTCAGCGCGTGCTCGACCTCGACGGCGAGGTGGACGTAATGATCCCGTTCCCGTCCGCGCTTTGGAACGCGGATTCCGACCCCGCGAAAGTGGCGAAGGAAGCCGGCAAGAACGGTTATCTCGCCGCACGTTTGCCGGCGTCATTTGCACCGAAAAATCCAGAAGACTTCGGGCGGTTTGCCGCCGACGTGGTGAAACACTACCGCGTCACCAAGCCGCGCCCGATCACGACCTTCCAGTTGCTCAACGAGTCGGTCTATACCAGCTACTCGGTGCCGGGGCGGTTTGGTTACACGGTGGACGACTATATCCGCCTGGCCGGCATCGGGTACCGGGCGATGAAGGCCGCCGACCCGAATTGTCGTGTCGTCGCCGGTTGCGGCGCCAATCCCACCGGTGCGACGACGCACGAATTCATCGAGAAGGGCGGCCTGCAGTTTGTGGACATCTTCGACATGCACATGTATGACCCGACTATGTCCGCCGAGACTTATGAGGAGACTTTCAGCAAGATCGAGGACCTGATGCGCGCCCACGGCGGGCCGAAACCGATGTGGATGACCGAGTGGGGCTGCTACGCCGACGACGATCCGCCGACGGTGCCGTGGCAGGCCGGCGACGCGTCGATGAACCGCTGCCGCTGGCCGAGCGAGCGCGCCGCCACCGAGCATATCGTGAAGTTCACGGCGGTGACGTTTGCCCACGGGATGCGGAAGATCTTCTTCCACGCCGGCACGTGCGGCCAGATCAACGGCTCCGATGCCGGTGGCGTTCTCTTTGAATACGGCGGTGCGCCGCGCAAGATGCTGCCGGGTGTCGCCGCGCTGACCCGTCTGTTCGGCACGCCGGAGGAATGCGTCAAGAAGGTCGTTCACGATGATCTTCGCGCGTACGTCTTCCGCTCGAAGAACCGCATGGTGGCCGTCGCGTGGTGCGGCGAGAACCAGTGCCGGCCGTTGGCGCTGGCCAGGGGCGTGCACGCTCACGACATCATGGGCAACCCGTTGCCATCCGGCGGTGTGGCGCTCAGCGATTCGCCCATTTACCTGACAAGTGACAGCGCGGAAGCCATCGAGCAGTCGCTGCTGCGGTAGGAGGCGAACGATGCGGACGCGAACTGGACGATGGAAGCTGGGGTGGATGGCTGTGCTGACGGCCGCGCTCTCCACGGCAACCCTCCGCGCCGAACCGCGTATGGAAGACGTGTCGTTTCGCGCGAGTTGCGACGGCTCGGAACAGAAGTATGTCCTCCTGTATCCGGACGGCTTCTCTCCGGCCGCGTCTCATGCCGTGTTCATCGCCCTGCACGGTCACTGCTCGGACCGCTGGCAGTTTATGAAAGACCCTCGCGGTGAATGCCGCGCCGCGCGCGACGTGGCCACCGCGCACGGCATGCTGTATGTCTCACCGGACTACCGTGCGAAAACGTCATGGATGGGGCCGAAGGCCGAGGCAGACCTGTTGCGGATCATTGCCGACCTGAAGCGCCAGCATCGCGTCAAGCGCATCATCCTTGGTGGCGGTTCGATGGGCGGTACCAGCGCGATGGCGTTTACGGCACTGCATCCCGATCTTGTGGACGGTGTCGTTTCACTCAATGGCACCGCGAATCTCGTGGAGTTCACCGGCTTTCCCGACGCCATCGCTGCGTCCTATGGTGGCACCAAGGCCGGGGCGCCGGACGAATACCGCCGGCGAAGCGCGGAGTTCTGGCCGGAGCGATTCACCATGCCCATCGCCGCAACCACGGGCGGTAAGGACCGCGTGGTTCCCGGTGACAGCGTGAGGCGATGGCTCGATGCCGTGAAGACGAAGAATTCCAACGTCCTGCTGATTCATCGTCCCGACGGCGGTCACAGCACCAGCTACGAGGATTCAAAAACTGCCATTGAGTTTGTAGTTTCCAGGGTTTTGAGGTGAAATCCCTCGCTGAATCCATGAGAACGAAATCGGTCTTGCCAGTGCTCATCACGTTGTATTTCGCTATGTTGATCGCGGCGTCCGCGGGCGAACCGCCGACGTTGCTCTGGCCACAAGGGGCTCCGGGTGCGCTCGGCACGACGGCCAAAGACCAGCCCACGATCACGTTGCATTTGCCGTCAAAGCCCAACGGCGCGGCCATGGTGCTTATTCCCGGCGGCAGTTACTCCGGCATCTATGAAGGGCAGGGCGACCCGTTCGCCGGCTGGCTCAACGACCACGGCATCACGGTTTTTGTACTGCGTTACCGGCTGGGCAGTGCCGGTTACCGTTATCCCGCGCAGTTGCAAGATGCGGTGCAGGCGATGCGGTGTGTCCGCAAGAACGCCGCACAATGGAAAATCGCCGCGAACCGCATCGGCGTGATGGGCTTCTCCGCGGGCGGCCATCTGGTCTCGACGTTGATCAACCGGCCCGAAGATGGCGAAGTCGCATCCGCGGACCACGCGGAACGCGTCAGTCCCCGGCCGGATCTGGCAATCCTCTGTTATCCCGTCATCAGCATGACAACCAAGCCGCATGCCGCATCAAGGCGAAACCTGATTGGCGCAACGCCGGGCGACGATCTTGTTCGCAAGACATCCAGCGAGTTGCAAGTACGACCCGGCCTGCCGCCATGTTTCGTCTGGCATACGGGCGAAGACAGGATGGTGCCCGTGGAGCACAGCCTGTTGTATGCCGCTGCCCTGCAACAGAACAGTGTACCGCATGAACTCCATATTTACCAGCGCGGCGACCATGGCACCGGGTTGATGGGTACAAACCATCCGTGGATGACCGACCTGCTTTTCTGGCTCCACGGCCAGGATTTTGTCGAGTAAGCTCTGTCTCGTCTGGAACGTTATTGTTTTGTTATGAACCGTCGTTTCATTGCCTGCACCATGAATCATACTCTTTATGTCCCCGTCGTTTCGCTGCTGGTTTCACTTGTCACGCTTCCTGCCGCCGAGTTGCCCTTGATGTTCACCGACCCCAAACCCCAACGCTACGAGCTGACGGCGCGGGCCAGTCAGATTGATCCGCGTGCCCAGCCGCATCCCGAGATCGATTTTGTTTTCGAGAAGGACGGCAAGCCGGCGGATGTGGAGAATGCATCGGTGGACACGCGCGTCAAACCGCAGGGCAAGCTTGTCATCTGGCTCATGGGCCACAGTGCGTTGTTGTTCGAGCGTGTGAACAGCTACGGGCTGCACGCCATCCGGGTGCATTACGCCAACGGATGGTTTGGCAAGTTTGGCAACCAGTCGCCCGGCGACGACGGCCTGTTCCTCGGCAAAATCCGCCTCGAAGCCGCCACGGGCGAGGACTTCAGCCCCGTGGTGAACATCCCCAAGCCCGACGGCATGATGGAGC
>CAZAAF010000343.1:0-5713 GCA_964482575.1 uncultured Verrucomicrobiota bacterium
GGAATCCAACTCGTGCATGGAGGCGGAGTGGATTCTGGCGCTGCATTTTCTGGGGCTGGGTGACAGTCCCCGCTGCCAGAAGATCGTGCGCAGCATCCTCAACGAGCAGCGGCCCGACGGCTCATGGGAGGTTTATCATGACGCGCCCAGCGGCGACATCAACACGACAGTGGAGTGTTACGTGGCCCTGCGGGCGATGGGATTCGGTCCGCAGGACGATCGGCTGCGCAAGGCGCGCGCGTGGATTTTCGCGAACGGCGGGCTGAAGAAGGTCCGGAATTTCACGCGTTTCTGGCTGGCGTTGATCGGGGAGTGGCCGTGGGACGGCACGCCGACGCTGCCGCCGGAGATCATCTATCTGCCGATGTGGATGCCGTTCAACATCTACCGCTTTGCGGCGTGGGTGCGCGGCACGCTGGTGCCGTTGTGCATCCTCTCGGCGCGCCGACCGGTGCGGCCACTGCCGGCGGCGGCGCGGCTGGACGAATTGTTCCCGGAAGGCCGCGACCGGTTTGACTACGACCTGCCGCGCAAAGGCAGTTGGGCATCGTGGGAGGGGATCTTCCATCTCGCGGACCGTGTGCTGCGCCGCCATTTCCCGTTCCGCGGAAGCCGGAGCCGCGAGGTGGCGATCAAGATCTGCCTCGAGTGGATTGTGCGGCACCAGGAAGCCGACGGCGCCTGGAGCGGCATCCAACCGCCGTGGGTGTATTCGTTGATGTCCATGAATGTCGAGGGGTACAGTGTGGATCACCCGGTCCTGCGCAGCAGCCTGGAGGCGCTCGACCGCCACTGGTCGTTCGAGCGTGAAGGTGGCCTCTATTTGCAAGCGAGCGAATCGCCCGTGTGGGACACCGTGCTGACGATGCTGGCGTTGCTGGATTGCGGCGAGACGCCGTCAAGCTGCCCGGCCCTGGCCTCGTCACTGGACTGGCTGCTCAAGCAGCAGGTGCGGGGATGGGGCGACTGGAGCACATACCTGCGGGATGTGCGCGGCGGCGGCTGGGCTTTCCAGCGGGCGAACAAGAACTACCCGGACGTGGACGACACGTCGGTGGCGTTGATCGTGCTGGCGCGCCTCCGCGCGCATCTGACGGACAAAGCGGCGGTGGACCAGGCGATCGACCTCGCGCTGGAATGGATGCTGCACATGCAATGCTCCAACGGCGGCTGGGCGGCCTACGACCGCGATAACGACACGAAGCTGCTCACCAAGATCCCGTTCTGCGACTTCGGCGAACTGCTCGACCCGCCCAGCGTGGATGTGACCGCGCACGTGGTGGAGGCGCTCGCCTGGCTCGGCCGCGGGCTGGGCAATCCCGCCGTCGCGAAGGCGCTGCGGTATATCCGCAGCGAACAGGAACAGGATGGAAGCTGGTTCGGTCGCTGGGGTGTGAACCACATTTACGGCACGGGCGCGGTGCTGCCGGCGCTGCGGGCGGTGGGCGAGGACATGTCGGCCCGTTACGTGGTGAAAGCCGCGGACTGGATCGTGCACCACCAGAACGCCGATGGCGGCTGGGGTGAGACGCCGGCATCCTACATGGACGATGCGTTGCGCGGCGTGGGCGACAGCACGGCCTCGCAAACGGCGTGGGCGCTGCTGGCGCTGGTGGCCATGGAGAATCGCAACTACGATGGCGCCATCGCGCGCGGGGTGGATTTCCTGTTGCGCACGATGCGCGAGGGAACGTGGGACGAACCGCAATACACCGGCACCGGTTTCCCCGGGTACAGCGTCGGCGAACGGGTCAACCTCCGCCAGAAAGCCGGCGCCATGCAGCAGGGAATCGAGCTTCAGCGCGGGTTCATGATCAACTACAACCTCTACCGCCATTATTTCCCGGTGATGGCATTGGGCCGGGCACGGAGTTATCTGGCGAAACGGCGGCAGGGCTGACGCCCGGTCAGAGGACCTTGACGAGCACCGCGGTGGCGTTGTCGTGTCCGCCGCGCTCGTTGGCGAGGCGCAGCAGTTCCTCCACGGCCTGCTCCGGCGCGGGGCTGTCGCGCAGGACGCCGGCGACTTCGGCGGGTTCGGTCTCCCGCGTCAGGCCGTCGCTGCACAACAGGAGGATGTCCTCATGCTTGAGTTCGACTTCGCACACCTGCGGATTGTGCAGCGGTTCCGGGCCGAGACTCTGCGTGAGCATGTGCGACAACGCCGACTTCATCATCGGATGCTGGGCGCTGACGCCGCGGTTGATCAGTTCGCCGGCCACCGTGTGGTCCACCGTGATTTGCTTGATCTTGCCTGCGCGCAGAAGAAAGCCCTGGCTGTCGCCCACGTGGCCGAGGATGGCCCGATGGTGCGTGATCCAGACGGCGGTCAAGGTCGTGGCCATGCCGCGATACCGCACGTCGGACTGGCCGTGCTCCAGCACCGCATCGGCCACCTTGCGCACCGCCATGAGCATCGTCGCCACCGTCCGGTCGCCCGCCGCTGCGCTGTAAAACTTGAGGAATTTGGCCAGTTCCCGCAACGCCGTTGCGCTGGCCACCTCGCCGGCCGGCTGGCCGCCCACGCCGTCCGCCACCGCGTAGAGCCGCAGGTGATCATCCCGCAGAAAGGCGTCCTCGTTGATCGGCCGGACCCGGCCAATGCTCGTGGAGCCGTAGCTGATGAGGCGAAATTCTTTCGTTGCGGTCATGACGTATATCGCAGATTCGCGATGTTGCTCCCCGTTAGACTAGGGACTTGCCGCCAGGAAATCAACACCTCAAGTCCGGCGTCCGAACTTCTTTTCCAGCTCGGCATAGGAGAGCTGGATCATCGTCGGCCGGCCATGCGGACAGGTATAGGGCAGGTCGCAGGCGCGCAGTTCCCGCAGCAGCGATTCCAGTTCCAGGAGACTGAGCGGGTCGTGCGCCTTCACCGCATGCCGGCAGACCGTCGTGGCCACGGCATCCTCCCCCAGCCGCGTCTTGGACACCGATGCGCCTCCGGCCCGGACCTCGTCGAGGACGTCGCGGAACAACTGACGGATGTCCACGCGCGCCGGCAGCCACGGCGGCAGCGCGTCCACCAGGAACGCCCGCGGCCCGAATTCGGCCAACCCGATGCCCATCCGCTGGAACACCGGCAGGTTCTCCTTCACAAACGCCGCGTCGCGGGCCTCCAGTTCCAGCGACATCGGCATCAGCAGCCGTTGCGACGGCGCCGCGCCACCGCGGCCCAGTTGTTTCAACATCTGCTCGAACAACACCCGCTCGTGGGCAGCGTGCTGGTCCAGCAACACCAGGCCTTCCCCGGATTCGATCAGCACATACAGCCGGCCGATCACGCCGAGGATGCGCCAGGGAGCCGGCGCGTCGGGAACGGAACGTGGCGCGTGAAGCGTGGAGCGTGAAGCGTCGGAACCATCCGGCGTGGACATGGGCGCGCCGCTTGTCGGCACGGTGGCCGCTCCATGCTCCGCATTTCCTGACGACGCATCCGCTTTGGAAATGATGGAAGAGCTGCGCTCCACGCTCCATGTGGATGCCAGCGGCAACGGCTGTTCCACGGGCGCGGGCACGGCGTCGGTCGTTTCCGGCGCCAGCGTGAAATGCACCGGCTGCACGGGCGCCGCCGCGGTTTGCGGCTCCAGCACGCGGCGCACGGCCTCGGTCACGGCCGCGCGCACCGCATACTCGTCCCGGAAACGGACCTCACGCTTGGTGGGGTGGATGTTCACGTCCACCGCACCCGGCTCGACCTCGATGAAGAGGAAGGAAATCGGGAAACGCCCGCGCATCAAGGCGGTGTGGTACGCCTCCAGCAGCGCGAAGTTGACGCCGCGGCTCTCCACCGGCCGGCCGTTGACGAAAACGTGCTGCTGGTCGCGCGTGGCGCGGCTCACCCCGGGCCGGCCGACGAAACCGCTGACGCGTACCGGACCCTCCAGCGCCGGCACCGGCACGAGGTCCTGGAAAAACTCCGCGCCGTAAACCTCGCGGATGCGTTCCGCCAGCGACCGCGCCGGCGCGAGATCGAACACCACACGTTCCTCCTCCTGCAACCGCCAGGCGACCGACGGCTGCGCCAGCGCGTGCAGCGTCACCAGGTGGTGGATGTGCGCGCTCTCGGTCGGCGGCGTGCGGAGGAATTTCCGACGCGCGGGCAGATTGAAGAACAGCGACCGCACCTCGACCGTCGTGCCGGGTGCCGCGCCGGTTTCCAGGACATTCAGGATCTTCCCGCCGGCGATCTCCACGCGCGTGCCGCTCGTCGCGTCGTGCTCGCGCGTCGTGAGCGTGAACCGCGACACGGCGGCGATGGACGGGATGGCTTCGCCGCGGAAGCCGAGCGTGCGGATGCTCAGGATATCCTCGGCGGCGGCGATCTTGCTCGTGCCATGGCGTTCCAGGCACAACAGCGCGTCGTCGCGGCTCATGCCCCAGCCGTCGTCCGTGACGGCGATGGCGCTGCGTCCGCCGGCGTGGAAGGAGACCCGGACCTGCCGGGCGCCGGCGTCGAGGGAGTTCTCCACCAACTCCTTGACGACCGACGCGGGCCGTTCGATGACCTCGCCGGCGGCGATTTGATTGACGACCTGCTCAGGCAACAGGCGAATTCGATTCATGCGGGGGTAAGATAACTTGACCGGGGCCGATGCCCAATGATAATTTCCGACCCTCAGCGACCGACCGGAAACGCGGGTCGGCGCGGATGGTGGGCGTAGCTCAGCCTGGCAGAGCTCCAGATTGTGGATCTGGCCGTCGCGGGTTCAAATCCCGTCGCCCACCCCATCCTCATCTATCATTCTGAATCTCAAATCTGAAATTTGAAATCTCTGGGGTGCACCCGTAGCTCAATTGGATAGAGCATCTGACTTCGGATCAGAGGGTTGGGGGTTCAAGTCCCTCCGGGTGCACCAGCTTTAATCAGCGAGAGCGGCGCAGGTTGCACACTTGCGCCGCTTTCCTGTCTCCGAAGAAGAACCCCTTGGCTAGTCACAAGGCTAGTCACACCCTTTTTGCCCGTTTGCCAGTAGTCGTGGACCACTATAAAAAGTACGATGCGGCGGCTAATCGTGTGGTGTCACAACGTAGCACCCTGATTCACCATGAGTCAGCGAAGCTCAAAAAAAAGCGCGGCAGTTTTTACAGTCGTGTCCTTGGTCGCGGTGCTATTTCTGCGTATCATCGCGGCTTGGCGAGAACCGGCTCACTGGCTGCGAAAATGCCTTTTGCCGTTCCGTCAGCGCTTAATTTGCCCGTGATGGAATCGCCCTGCTTTCTCGGTCAAAATCGCTGAAATCGCTTTGCTCAGACCGCTCTCAAAAGAGTACAAGAAGTTTCCACAGTCCGTTTCGCGTCCATGCCCGGCCCGATGGCGCGCTTGCGCAAGCCAAATCTGGCCGCCGTGGCAAAGGGCGGGGCACTTTCGCACAATGCCATGACGATCTTCGCTTGGGGTTGGCATCTTCTTAACTACGGTGAGCAATACGCTTCAAATCACTATTTTTTGACACACTCAGAGGGATGACAGCGCACTCCGCCAACGACTGTTCCGCCACGATTTGTGCCGCACAATTACTGGGTGTTTTGGCGTATTTTTGTTTTCTTCCAGTGCGGCGCAAGCACGTGATTTCCAAAAGACGTGTCAGGAAACTATTTTTACGTAACCACCCACCGGCAGCCCGGCCAAGCCAACCCCAGCGAGATCACTTGGAAGCCCGGTTTTGGGCTTCCGCAATGGTTTCGCGCAAGTCCTGCATCGGATGCATGG